>JAHDFQ010000075.1:0-19298 GCA_020628085.1 Saprospiraceae bacterium | reverse complement strand
GCATTGGGATATTTCATTTCAAAATTGCCATAGCCAGCAAATTGTACCAAAGTACTATCAATTCCATTATTCACTAAATAATCATAAACTAATTTGGCACGTCGAACAGAGAGGTCAAAATGCCAACTATCTTTGTTGACAGGCGGTTGATTGGGATGATTAATATGTCCTGCAATTTCTATTTTTGTATCAGAATTTACCTGCATAAATTTCAATACTTTAGGTAACTGTGGTTCCGATACAGGCAATAATTCTGCTTTGTTTCCAACAAAATAAAACCGCTGGAGTGCTGCTACTTCTCCCTTTTTAGCCTTCGGTAATGGAATTTCTAATAGTGGTGTATTTTCTTTTCCTGTTTTAATCATTTTCGTTTCAAAAAAATAACCTTTCGCAAACACATCGACTCCAAGTACAATTTCTTGCGGAACTAGCAACTGAAAATCGCCATTTGGTAAACTCTCTAAAGTATCTCGGTTAGTTTTAGAATGAAAGATCACCATCGCTTTAATACCTTCGCCTGTTTCGTGATCGACTACTTTTCCTTTGATAAGCGTCATTGGTGCTTTATTATATAGCGTTATCGTTGCTCGCCGATTGAGCTGACGGCTTTCTTCTGTGGTATTATCGACATATGGATTGGATGCACCGTAGGGGGTTGTTCTGATCTTCAATGAATCCGTTAAGCCATGTTCTAGCAGCCAATTTTTCACCGTTTCAGCCCGACGAATGGACAAATCTTTGTTCGAAATTGGGTTTCCAATAGAATCCGTATGTGCTTCGATATGAATTTGGTAATCTTTGAGTCTGTTGGTTTGTGCAATAATTTGATTCAATGTGGTGTCTCCATCTGATTGTATATCATCTGCACCAAAATCAAAATAAACGGTACTCCTTTGTTGGACTAATAAAGAATCGAAAGCAGGTAGTTGTGCTTGAAGAAAAGTATTTACACTAAAACATAGACCTAAAAAGAGGTACTTTTTGTAACCATTTATCGACGTCCAAATTCCAATATTTTTCATAGAGTAGCATTCGTTTTCAAAGGATTAGTCTTAAAAGACACATTAGTACATTAATAACGAAAAACGAATATCAAGACACAAATGATTAAACATAAAAAAATCCCAACTCGTACAAGACCAGCTGGGATTTAGACACATCGCTAATGTTAAATTTCTATATTAATATTATCCACCTCCTGTAGAGGATGGTTTGCTTGCGACATTTGGCTTCTTTTGAAGCTCATCCGCAATTTTTATGATATTTAATGTTTCAACTTCATCGCCGTATTCAAAAACCACTTTATATTTTCCTTCTTTTTCGTCTTGTAGATTAAATTCAAAATCATTTAGACCATTGATGACTTGTTGAGATGTTTTGAAAATTTGCTCGCCTTTGTATGTATACAAAGCATAGTCCATTTGTCCTGCTTTCAATACATCTAGGGTTACATTAAACGCTTTATCTACTGTAATATCGCTGTAATCAATAATCATAAAGTCATTTTTCATTTTCTTAATGACTTCTACTGGCTCAGAGAAACTTTCCGTACCATCTTCATCTACTTGACGTAAACGATAGGTTGCCTCCATGTCCGTTACTTGAATATCCATGAAGCGATATTCGATTTCTTCATCGGAGTTGCCTGCGGCCTCCACTGTGCCTACATTGTCGAAAGTAGTTCCACCATCTATAGACTTTTCTACGTAGAACGAGGCACTTCCGTTTTCTTCGGCTGTACTCCAATGTAGCAGATTTCCAATAGCAAACTCTTCACCATTGACAGAAAGTCGAGCAGCATAAACAACATCGGCTTGAGCATTAGAAGCAAAAAACAAAGATGCGACAAGTATGAAGCAGGTGTTTTTAATTCGTTTGTGTAATTTCATAAAATCCCAATTTAATTTAAAGTTAGTTGTGTTGGTTGGCGGGAGTTTTTTAATTTGATAACAATAAGCATACTTTTAAAAGATATTATATACCCAAGGTTAAGGTTCTTGTGACGGGGAGCATTATTCATATCATGTTTCAATATAATGTGACGGATCAAAAAATAGTTTCTATCTAACTTTTCAAAAACCTGCTTTGTTAAATTGCGTTAAATCAGGGTTAAAGAATCTTAAAAGACTAGAAGGTTATTAAACTTGCGTTTATATTTGTTGTCATACCAGTACAACTATTGAACCAACCCCTTGATTCCATATTTACTGTATCATTTTAAACCTTTAATATTATGAAAACATCTTCGGCATTATTTCTAGCTATTTGCACACTTTTCATATTAAGTTCTTGTAGCCCTAGATTGACACCTTTTACTGAAAAATTGTATAATGAAAATGGCTGGACAGAAAGGGATTTAGAAAAAATTCAGTTCTATTTGTCTGACGATATTGTTCTATATAGAGACGTAAGAGAAGGTAGCTCAAGAATTGAAGATGGAAAAATTAGACAGGTGGATGGTCGAAAAGTGGAAGAAATTGTTATTGAAAAAGGAACACCAGGGGTTCTAGTATATAATCCGCAAAATGATCGCTTTGGAGTAAGTTTTGAAAATGGAAGCGACGAACGCTATTTAATGTTTGGTCCAAATCCGAAATCAGGTAATCGTTATGTATTGCTAGCCAAAGAATGGAAACGCAATCGAGGAAAACTGACCTACGAAGGGCGCACATATTATACAAATTCCGAAAGTGCTTACGCTTCTTTGCTAGTGAACTTACGAAAGATCAAGAAAACAAAAGTCAAACGCCGTACGGCTGAGGGTCGAAAATTATAAGAGTTAAATATCAAACATAATAATACTTAACGCACTTCTGAATCGCTTGGCAGCGAATATTATTTTTTTCCAAAACGGACGATTTCAACAACCGAAAATAGTAGCCAAGCCGATCAGAAGTGCTTTTTTATTTGAGCATATTTTTAGAATCAACAAGATTCGGGAGCATCAGGAGCTAACTCCCAAAACGTATCGGATTTGTCTTCGTTTTCACGATCCAAACAAGGAAAATCTTTTTCTATTAGTAGATGTAATTTTTCACCATCAGCTAAATTAATCGTTGATTCTATACCAACTTGATTGGTTTGTATCCACTGGTGGGCTTCTTTAGTTGGAATGAATAAAAATAACCCTTGCTGATCCATCGTTGCTCCAACTATTGAACTATTCTTATCTATTTTTAATCCAAATTTCAGAACGGTACCGTCTAAAAATGTGACACTTTCTCCAATTATCTGATTTTGTTGAAGTGTTTGCAACTCAGATTTTCGTACCCGAATCCGAATACTATTTTGGGTCATTCGTATTTTCATGTAGGTATTTATTTTTCTTGCTAAATATGCTGATAAATATAAAACAAATAACTTTTAAATCTTATATCGCAATATTTTCTACCTTAGGTTTGATCCGAAGAATAGGAGATTTAGAAATAAGTGCAAAGCCGAAAGTCAGTACACCTAATCGTCCAATAAACATCAAAAAGGAAATTACAATTTTACTCAGGTCTGATAAGTCTTGCGTAATACCTGTAGATAAACCTACGGTACTCAACGCAGAGGACACTTCAAAAAAGATAGCTTCAAATTTGAAGTTATCGCCATCAATCCATAGCACCAACCAAGTTCCGATGATTACAATTATAGAATAAAAAATAGTGGAAGAAACCGCTAAATAAATGTTTGATGCAGGAATTTCTTTACTAAAAAAAGTAACATGTTTTCTTCTTTTTAAGATAGATAATAAAACGGCAAAAAGAGCGGTGATAGAAGTTGTTTTGATCCCTCCGCCCGTACCTGCGGGAGAAGCTCCAATAATCATTAAAATAATCATTACAAAAACACTCGCCATACTCATTGTTCCAATATCATAGTTGTTAAATCCTACGGTTGTATGTGCTGAGATACTCTGAAAAACAGCCGCTTGAACACCACTCCACCCATTGTCAATCAACTGCGGATCAGAACAATAAATCATAATAGCTGCGATAATCCAAAACACAAAAGTACTATATAATATGATCTGAGAAGTCAACGTGATTGTTTTTCGTTTACTTGTAAATTTCAACCAAAAATCTAATAAAACAATAAATCCAATTGATCCTAAAAGAGATAAAATCAAGATCGTAGTGGTAATCAACGTATTGTCCGCAAACGACGTCATCGAATCACCAAAAAGACTGAAGCCCGCCGTGCAAAAGGCAGAAACACTATGAAAAATAGCATTCCAAGCTGGATTTTCAATTCCTTCGCTCTTAAAACCAAAATAAAGAATAATAGCTCCTATAGTTTCGATCAATACCGTAAAAACAAACACACTATATATAAAGGCTTTTAATGGATATTTTTGAGGTAAATTAAATTCCATACGTAGTAGACGTGCAGATATACTGGGTAATCGGCTAAACTCCTTCAAAATAATAAAAGAACTCAATGCCATATACCCTATTCCACCCAGTTGAATAAAAATCAAACTTATGATTTGCCCTAAAAAATTATAAGAACCTGAAAAATCAGCTGGAGCTAAACCTGTCGTACTGACAATAGAAACTGCAAAAAATAAATGGTCAACCAATGTATTTTCTGAATTTTGACAAACAGGAAGCAGTAGACTGATAAAACATAAAACTGTTAATACAAAATAACCTTTGATGAGCAGCAAGACAATAGATTTGTCATCTGTTTTTATTGTTTTCAGCCAGTTTCTAACCAATTTCATGTATTGCTATGTTGATGGTTTTCGTTTTGAAAATAGGTACATTTTCTTATTATTAAGTATCAACTCATTACTCTAGGGTTTGTTCAAAGGGGTGTGGCAATCTACTATTTTTAATCTTTTTCACAAATAATAAATCCGATCTCTACTTCCTTCTCGTATCTAATACTGTAATCAATTAATTAAAGCCATTCCGCTTTATTTTTCTGCATTCATTTCATTGCTCATTTAATCGTGGCTTTGTCTGCGCAGGCGAAGCTATACCTTTTGAGTAGAATGTTGAAATAAATGAATGGCACATGCATGTTACTATTTTTATTTAAAAAATCACTAAAAAAATTATTATGTTGAATTTAAAATCAATCACTATTGTCTTATTGGTAGCAGCCAGTTGGATGTTTTTTATGTCTGCCGATCATATTGACGCACCAGATGTTCAATCCACTTCTGCCGATATTACAGATTATTACGCTTTTCAAAGTACTGAAAATTCCAATAATATTGTTTTTGCTGTTAATGTTCAAGGTCTTTTAAGTCCTTCAGCAACGAGTGGAGCTATGTTTGACGAAAATGTACTATTAGAAGTCAATATAGATACCAATGCAGATAATGTAGAAGATCAAGTGATCCAGTTGATTCCAAGAGATGGAAAAATGTACGCTTTCGGGCCATTTGCCCCTTCAACTACAGGATTAACCAGTACCGTACAATCTACTGATGATCCTTTGTCTGTAGATATTACTGCTTACGGAGAAAATGCAATTGTAGGAACAAAAGATGGTAGCAAATTATTTGCTGGACCAAGAGATGATCCTTTCTTTTTCGATTTGGGCGCATATACTGATGTTTTAGCAGGAAATGCTACTGGATTTTCTGATCCAGGTAATGATACTTTCGCTGGTACAAATGTACTTTCTGTGGTAATCGAAATACCTAAAAGCAGTATAGGCGGATCAGGTTCAGTTAACACATGGGTAGAATCTAAACGTAAGTAATGACCAAAATTCTCCCTCTTTCAAACCACTTTTTTAATTTTTAAAAACTATAACATGAAATTTTCAAATTCATATATATTTCTTGCACTCTTATTTGCTTTTTCTCTATCTATCGTCAGTTGTGGCGATGATGATGACACGATGGTAGAACCAACACCAACGCTCGATTTTTCAGGAACATACACGATTGCCGATCAAATGGGTCGTCCTGCTATTAATACTGTTTTTGTATCTGACGATCGAAAAGATGAGTTCAATACTACATCTGTAGCAGATATGGGTGGTGCTTTCGCGGGTGCGTTCAATGACCGATTATTGGCTTTAAATCCAGGTTATACAACCAACGCTTTAGGTTGGGATGCAGCTACTTTTTCTGGAGCTTTAGCAACAGATGTATTGACCGTTTCTTTAGATGGAACGACTACCTTTTTTGATGGTACAAATGTATTGACAGGTCGTGCCTTAGCAGATGACGTTATTGATACTGAATTATTATTGATTTTCGGTGGTGAAGCTGGTGCAGATAATCCAGGTTTAACTTCTGATAATGTAGATAGTAATGATAAAGCATTCTTAAATACTTTTCCTTACTTAGCAACACCTTGGTAGGATAACATTTTCTCTACCAATCCTATACAAATAAACAAAAAAGTGGATTTCTGTATGACTTCGGTTGTGCAGGAATCTACTCTACTTAAACTTGACGCCTAACTGGTATTAAAATCCACTATTTAAAAATAACCACTTTATGAATTTCTTCAAAACATTGCTTTTATATAGTGTGTCTGCTAGCTTATTGATAAGCATTGGCTGCACCGATATATCTACTCCTACCGCTAGTATAAACAATAATTCCACTGCGCATTCATCTATTTATCAACCTCAATCAACTCTAGATTTAATTCAGAAAGAGATCCGATTTTGGACAGATAAGATGGAAAAAACACCGTCCTCTACTTCCTATCACAGTCGTTTGGCGGGTGCTTATGCACAACATTTTGATGCAACAGGTAATATTCAATCGCTAAAAATGGCTGAAACATTATTGACTGAAGCTATGGAAAAGGAAGTATTGAATCCTGCGGGTATTCGTCGTTCGTTGGCAAGGAATTATATTTCACAACATCGTTTTAATGAAGCCTTGCAATTAGTAGAACAGGCATATGAAATAGGTCATAAAAAAGATGCTTCTCGTTTGATGTTGTTTGATGTTCATTTAGAACTAGGAAATACAGAAAAAGCTATTGCTTACCTTGAGGCTGTCGGTGATAAAGAAGGATTTAACTATATTATTCGTCAAGCGAAATGGTCAGATCATGAAGGTCATTTAGATCAAACTATTGCATTGATGAATGATGCCAAAATAATTGCAGAAGAAAGTAAAAACAAAGGTTTGATGAACTGGGTATATTCTAATTTAGGCGATTATTATGGTCATAACGGTGAAATTGAAAAATCCCGTTCTATGTTTGAAAAAGCTATTGAAATAGATCCATCCGACTGGTATTCTATGAAAGGTTTGGCGTGGATTGAATTTTCGCATGAAAATGATGTAGACGAAGCGATGCAGTTACTTTCACAAATAGAAACCACAAACCAAACCCCTGATATTGCTTTATTAAAAGCAGATATTGAGCGTATCAAAGGGAATGAAATCAAGGCAAATGAACTAGAAGCTGCTGTTGCAACCTTAGTCGCTCAACAAAATTATGGTGTGATGTACAACGGATTTTTATTCGATCAAAAATTACAGAATAATCGTGACTTGAGCGGAGCTATGCGTTTGGCAGAAAAAGAAATGGAAGTTCGACAAACACCCGATGCTTATGCAATGATGGCAGACGTTTTAGCAGCTTCTGGAAAGGTCAAACAAGCTAAAGAAATTATTAAAACACAAGTTATCCCAAAAACTTATGAACCAGGTGTTTTAAGTAATCAACTCGATTTATTTGCCGATGACGCAGCAATTAAAAACTATCTTTTAGAGCAGGTTAAAGATGCTCGTTTTGAATTAGGCCCTATTGAATTTCAAAAAGTGCAAAAGCATATTACGAAGTCGTAAGGTATTAATTATCAGAATTTCATCATAAACAAAAACGCCAAGTCATGTTCCCATGACTTGGCGTTTTTAGATTCAATATAAAAGAGTAGTTCTATTTTACTACACTAATTTTTTGACTAACGGTTTGTTCGTCAATGTCTAATTGAATAATATAAATCCCTTCTGACAAGTCATTAACATTTAACTGCATATTTGATTGTAATGGAGTAGTAATTTTTGGAGCAATTTCTTCTCCCAATACATTATACAACCTGAGGTTATCAATCGCTTCGAAGGTGTTTTTCAATTGAATAGTTACAACATCTTGTGCAGGATTTGGAAAAACAACTATCGCATTTGACGTAAGTACTTCTTCATTGGAAACAACAGCGTCAGGGTCAATACTAATATTAAAGGTGTGTGTTCCTGTCCAACCACCTTCGCCGTCTTTGATAGTAAACTCAAAGCTATCTTCCTCTGTATCGCTCCCATCATGTTCGTAACGGAATTTATCCCACGTAACTTGTCCTTGATTGAACTGATCGCCTACCTGCACAGGAACATCCTCTACATATAACGTTCCATGCTGAACAGGTTGTACTAAAGTGTATTTCAATTCCCAGCTTTCGTTATTATTATCTTCTGCATATAAAAATTCAGCATTTACGAAACGACTCGTTCCTGGTGGAATAGGCATGACTTCATTAGTTAATAATTGTGGATTGCTGAGGTTGATGTCTGCACAAAACTCAATCGACCAATCGTTAATAATTCCTCCTGCGCCTGCTACTGTATCTTCAATTTTTAACGTCCAAACACCCTGTGTGCTTTCACCAATAAACGCTGAAAGTGATTGTTGAGGGCGCATCGTTCCACTTGGAGGACAGAAGAACGTGGAAGGTGCTTCATCATCTAAAGTCATGTTGAATGATCCATTGTAATTAGCACATTTCCCAGAAAATAGAGTTCTCGTCGTTCCCGCAGGACTCGTTAATGTCAATCGCATATCACTAAAAAACTCATGCGATCCTTTGATTTGTGCAATATTAATATCACTAATTGTTCCATTAGCAGCAACAGATATTTTAGATTCTAAACTCGGTACTTGTGAAGCAGATAACTGAATCGGTGTGTCAAATGCTTCTTCTGCACTACAAGAGATAGATTTAGAATGAAACGCAAAAATTTTGGACGACTGTCCTTCTCCACACTCATTGTATGGCAACACTCTCCAATAATAAAGTGTGTTTTCTTCCAATAGTACACTAGGTGTAAAGGGAGATTCTGTTACATTATCGGCTTGTTCAACTATAAATGCGGCATCAAAACTAGGATTCGTTGCAATTTGAATCGAATAGTTGTTTGCGTCTTCAGCAAATGACCAATCAAATGTGGGAAGACCGCTCGCACCTGACAATCCATCTTCTGGCGTTTGAAGAATTAAATTTGTATAATCATTTGAAACAGTTGTCAACACAATAGACCGAACAATGGTATCAGCATTTGGAGCAACGGACTGTACGATCACTTCGTAAGTATCTTCTATTGTTGTGTTAGAAAAATCCAATGTCAACTGACTCGTTTCGCTTGGTACGATTGAATTGCTAGAAAAGCTAGCCGATACATCCACAGGTAAACCTCCAATAACGCTTAACTCTACATTTTCATTATATCCTAATAATGAAGTTGTATTGATATCAACGACTACCATTTCTGGTAAACAAACTTGGAAAAAATTAGGTGTGGTTGCCAACGAATATCCAGGTGTAGTTGGAGCTTCAATTTTAAAATTCGCATCCGAAATATCAAAAAAGATATTTTCACTTGCTTTAATTTTAATTCGTGCCGTTGAACTCAACTCGTCTGGAACAAGTACAAAATCAGATCCGTCATTGATCGCCTTTTCGGCCAGTGTGATTGGATACGTATACCCACCATCTAACGATAATAAAATATCTACTTCTTGACAATCGACCAACGCACCATTTGTATTAGCGACATCCCAGTTGACTTCTACATAACTACCTACTTTCCATGAAGTATTAGAAACATTAGGATTCATTACTTTAAACGGGCCAGCTGCATCCGTCGCCTCAAACTCGACTACATCCCAACTCACACCACCTCCATTAATATTATTGTCTCTGACCGTACAACGAAAAGTCATATCCCGACTATACGGTGGTAAAATTTCAGCTCTATCAAATTGGTTATTTACAATCGTCTGCATTCGAGGAAACACACGTAAAGGATTATCGTTGGGTGGATAAGAACGAAACAAGGGGCAGTTTCCTTCTGGAAAACCAGGAACGGACATTGGTCCCAAATCCATTTGTTCCCAGCAATAGGTTAGGTTTTCATCTTCATTATCTGTAGCGTTCACTTCTATTTCAAAAGGTGTACCTATCGGAATATAAAATCCGTCTTCATGCGGAATTTCAACAATTGGTGTTGTATTGCCTGTTTCAGTTCTTTTAGCACAAAGATTTCCTCCAGATTCGTGCATGTATCGGAATATTTCTGATAAAGAATAGGTAAAATAATAATCATCTGAATCTCCAACTAAATTGTTTTCTGCTCCACAAATACCTGCATAAGACATGATAGTTGAGCCACCACCAGGTTCATAGGCAGTACCAGAATTGACATTATGACAACTACTCATAGAATGGTTTGCACCCATCTGATGTCCCATTTCATGACCCACTAAGGAAACAGTGAAGGCGTCATTCACAGGTGATTGCATAGTGGAAGCACCTCTAGCTTTGCTTGAACTACAAGCAGCTCCTAATTGAGCCAATCCAGCGTATCCTCCTTGACTGTATACATGACCAAAATCGTAAAAACCTAAGCCAATGATATCATCTATCACTTCTTGACTTTCATTAATTAAAGCATCTGTTTGTCCATTTGTGAACGGATCAATATTGCCACTCAGATATATGATGTCGTCATTGTTTTCAATCAACTCCATGCGTACCGCAGCGTCTCGTTCAAAGACCATATTTAGTCGATTCAACGAAGTTACGATAGCAGAAAGGGCATCTTCCACCGTACCTCCATGGAACTGTGCATATTCACCTGTACAAGTGATCGCCATTCGGTAGGTTCGTAGTTGAACGGGTTCACCTGCATTTCCTTTTTCTAATATTTCTTTTATGTCAACATCTTTGTGGTCTTCCCAAAAATCTATTTCGTTTTGAACAATAAATTCGTCATCAACACCACAAGTAAAAGAAGATTTGAGTTCGGGTGTTAACAAATCACTACCATAATAACTCATATAATATTCATCTTGAAAAACAGCATATGGATCAATATAGACGGATTTCCCTTTATGGTCGATTAGTGCGTGCAAACCTTTAGTAGTTACATCTAAACGAACCTTTGCTTTTTTGTCTTTACTATATCCCATGTATGTTTTAATCATTGGATATCGAGCGGCCAAATTGGGGTGCATGACCCTAGATTGGTACACTTCAAAGGTCATATAATTCCCGTCTGGTAAGGGTAAATCTATAGAAACATTTGTTTGTTCGTTGGACTTGGTAGGTGCTGATTGTAGTTGTTGCTCGAAGGCTTTTATTGATAACTTTTGAGTACTGTAGTTTTCAGGAAAAGTGTATCGTTTTGCACGTTGGTTCAACACTACATTTTTTTCATGTACGGGTGTCCAGTGTTGTTGAGCGGATACGACAATTTGGCAACAAAAAACCAGTAAAAGTATGGCTATTTTTTTCATATGCGATATATTTTGGTGGTGACTTAGTATTGAATATTATTATTAAAGAAAAACCGAAGTGATACAAAGCATCACTTCGGTTTTGGAATATATTTTATTAATCTATTAAATAGATATAGATTTTCATTGATTTATTGTTTCGGAATTATTTAAAAGGTACTCTATTCCACAATCATTTTCTTGTATAGTACATTTTTACTTAAACGGCATTCTACAAAATAAACGCCAGACGCTAATGAAGATACATCTAAACGAACAATATCGTTTTCAATATTCAATCTTTCTTGACGTAAAACCTGTCCTTTGACGTTTAGTATACTTAAAATCGTTTCTGTAGCATTTACATCGGAAAAAGAAATTTCGACTTGATCGCTTGCTGGATTAGGGAATAGTTTAACGGAATTGCTTTCTTGGATTTCAGCGATACTAACAACCACATCAGGATCAATTAACAAATTGAATGTAGGCGTTCCAATCCAACCACCTTCATTATCCCTAACGGTAAACCGGAACGTGTCATTATCCAAACCGTCTATACCATTGTGAGTATAGCGAACTCTCCCCCATTTAATATCAGATTGGGTAAATTCTCCACCAACGGATAAATCTACTCCTTCTAATGATAATGTTCCTTTTTTAGGAGTATTTACAACGGTATACACCAATTCCCATTCTTCATTATTAGGGTCTTCTGTCAATAAAAACTCATTAGCTAAAAATCGTCCTGAATTTGGATTCAATGGCATTTCAATATTATTAACTAGAACGGGCGGTGTCGTATTCACACTTGCACAAAATTCCAATTGCCAATCATCCAATTTACCACCACTACCTCCAACACTATCTTCTATTTTTAATGTCCAAACGCCTTTAGTATTTTCACCATTAAAAACAGATAACGCCGAACTGGGTCGATAAGAAACACCATTACCTGGAGGACACTGAAACGATGTAGGTGCTTCATCATCTAAACCAAAACTAAACCCTCCGTTATAATTCAAACATTTTCCTGAGAACAACACTACCGATGTTCCTGCGGGACTTGTCAAAGTGGCTTTTAAATCGCTGAAAAATTCATGATTTCCTTTAATTACAGGTACATTAATATCATTGATTTCTCCATCTGCAAGTACATTTATTTTTGATTCTAAAGTGGGTGTTCCCGAACCAGAAATATTGATTGGTGTATCTACACTATTTTCTAAAGCACAAGAAAAGGAAAGCGTATGGAATGAACTTGCCTGAATAGGATTTCCGATACCGCAAATATTTTCAGGAATGACTCTCCAATAATAAGGAGTCGATTCATCTAGTGTTACAGCAGGACTGTAGGTTGTTTCTGTAACGCCAGTTGCCATATCGATTACGGTATTTCCGAAAATCGGTGAAGTTGCAATTTCAATAGTGTATGATGTTGCTGCATCTGCACCAGTCCAAGAAAATTGTGGCAAGGTCGTAGTTCCTGTCAATCCTTCTGAGGGTTCTTCTATTGCTATTGAACTGTAATCATTAGAAACTACATCTAAAAATATAGTTCTCAATAAAGTATCTGTAGACGCTGCACTTGCTTGAATAAGGACTTCATATGTACCACTTTCAGTTACATCATTTAGATCTATCGTTAGCGTACTATTTTCTGTTGGTAAAGCTGGATTAGCAGAAAAAGTTGCAATTGCACCATCTGGCAAACCACTTAATATTTCAAAAGTAACTAAACTATCATATCCTAATAAAGAAGACATACTTAAATTAACGGTTGAAGAAGTTGGTAGACAAGCCTGTTGCACTTCGGGAGATACACCTAAAGCATAACCTGGCGTTGTAGCAGGAACAATTTCAAAGTTAGAATTAGACACATCAAAAAAGATATTATCTGATCCTTTTATTTTCATTCTACAACTAGAAGCTACATTGTCAGGAATGACGACAAAAGCAGTTCCATCATTAGGCGTATTTTCCAGTAGAGGAATATCGAACTGGTTTCCGCCATTCGTTGATAAAGTAATATCTACCAATTGGCAATCTACTTGTCCACCGTCCGTATTGGCAACATTCCAAGTGACTTCTACATATTGTCCTACCTCAAATTCTAACCCAAACGCACTTGGATACGTCATTCTAAATGGCCCGGCATTTTCAGTAGCCTTAAAACTCACTTCATCCCATACTGTTCCACCTGCAATCGGATCGTTATCTCGAACGGTACATCTAAATGTTAAATCTCTACTATAGGTAGGTAATACTTCTGTTTCATCCATGTTGTTAGACAAAACGGAAGATAGCTTCGGAAACATTCTGCCAGAATTACTATTTGGTGGAAAAGATCGAAATATAGGCGCATTCAACAAAGGGAAACCCAATTGCGATACTGGGCCGAGATCAAATTGTTCCCAACAATAAGTAATGGCATCACCATCTTCATCTGACGCAATAGCATCTAGTTCAAATGGTGTTGATATTGGAATAAAAAAGCCACTTTCAATTGGAATTTCTACGACGGGCTCGTTGTTAGATGTTGGTTCTTCGACACCACACGCGCCATTTCCTTCTCTACTATAAAAGATAAAATCTTCTAATGAACCTATATTATAGTAAGTATTACTACCAAATTGAATGTTTTGCTCCCCACAAGAACCAGCATAAGACATAATTGTCGAACCACTTCCAGGCTCATATGCATTTGCAGAACTTAACTGCTCAATTGAACTTGGGCAGTTATTCCAACTATGTCCAACTGAGAATTGATGTCCAACTTCATGCGACATTACATCTAGAACAATGGCTTCAATACTACTTGTATAATGACAAGTTACACCACGCATTTTACCAGTATCGTCACACGTTCTTCCACTTACAACTCCACCTACATCCGAACAACCAATTGTAAATACATGTCCGAGGTCATATTCATCCACGCCAATTCCAGCACCTATAAAAGCGGGTAAGTTTTGACCCAGCAACCCTGTTCCTAGAGTTGGATTTTCATACGGATCTGTAATTGGATCTAAAAATATAAGTTGATCGTTGTTATCAATCAAAACTGCTTTCACACCTACTTCCATTTGAAACACTTGATTTACACGGTTCATAGCCGTATTAAAAGATGCCATTACAGAATTCATTGTCCCCCCTTTGGCTTGTGCATATTCTCCCGTACAGGCTAATGCTAAACGGTATACCCGCAACGGCATAGGTGCCGCACTTTTGCTGTAGGCGTCTACGTGTGCTAAATCATCGGTTGCTTCATAAGATGAGCCATTTGCATCTGGTTGGTATCCACAAGACAAAGTTGGTGCTTCACCATCCGTTACTAAGTCTTTTGTTCTGAAACAAATATAATTTGAGGTTAATTCTTCTGGATCAATAAAGATACGTCCATCGGGCGACATGATGGAAGCGTGTAGACCTTTTTCTGAGTAATCTAATCTAGCAGAATAAGCATTATTCTCCACACCGTAACCTACATATGACTTGATAGAAGGAAATTTGGCTGCCAGCTTTTCAGACATAACTGGCGATTCAAAAATCTCAAAATTCATAAACCCACTTGGCATAATCGGCAATGAAATAATCACACTACTTTTTTGAGTCGTCAACTCCATTGGAGCGGCTTTTAATTCTTGCTTTAAAGTATTCAAATCCAAATCCAGCACTCGATAGGTACTTGGAATTTGCATTCGATCTTCATATTCAAATGCACTTGAATTTCTATTTACAACTTCTTGCCATGCGTGGATAGTTCTTTGAGCAAACGTCGTTTGAATAGTTATAAATAGTAAAATAGGTAAGATAAGTTTCATAAAAATATGGTATTGAATTTAGAATTGAAGTAAAGCTTCAAAATATAACAAAACCTTGCAAAGAAGGCTTAACTAAATGAACTACAAAGATAGCGCAATAGTTTAATCGAAAGAAATGCTAATTGGCGTTTTGTCGTTTAGATATAAAACTTTGTCTAATCTTCCAGTTGGAAATCAAAGCGTTTGTAGATTTCTTCCACCAAAGGGTTCTGTTCTTTCATTTGATTGAACTTTTCTTTTGGTGTTAATATCTTAGGTTTTTCGGGAGCTTTCTTCGCTATTGACCGAGCAGGATCAATGGCGTATTGCATCACAATTTTCTTATTATTAAGTTGCTTACGCAAATACGGCATTAATTCATATTCTTCTCGAATGTGTCCCTCTGATCGTTTTGAGCCAACGGTGACCGTTATCGTCTCACCATCTAAAGCTAGTCCAGCTTGCTGCATGGTAATACGCACTACATTTGAGGTGACTTTAGCTGCGTATGCTTGCCAGTCTTCTGTAAGTTTTTCAATCGTGAGCAAATTTTCAGCAGTTGACGCTGTTGCATCTTCGGCAGTGACTTCTTTTTCTAAATCCGTTAACGATAAAGTGGGAGTCAGTTTCGGAATACCACCTTTAAGTCGATCTGCCAAACTGGGTTTTGGAGCCGCCTTTGGTGGAATCGATGTGGGCTTGGGACTTTCAGAGATTACGGATTGGGGTGATAACTCTATTGTTGATTCGGTTTTTTGTTGTTCAACAGCGGGTATATTGGAAACTTGGTTTTCTGCAATTTCCTTAGTAGGATTTGGTGTAGAGCTAGCTTTCTGTACTACTGGCTGAGGTGCATCATACTTTTTTTTTTCGACGGGAATAGATATCGGGTTCTTGGATAGATCAATAGCTTGCGAAATATGCGCCATTTTGATAATCGCCATTTCGGTGTGTAAACGTTTGTTGCGAGCCATTTTGTAGTTGACATCACAATCGTTTGCTAAACTTAGCGCAGATAGCAAGAAAGAAGCCGTTGCATTTTGGGCTTGTGCTAAATATTTCTGTTTCAAGGCGTCACTAACTTCCAGTAATTGTAAAGTTGATTCATCTCTACACACCAATAAATTTCGTAAATGCTCCGCTAATCCATTGATAAAAATATCTGCTTCAAATCCTTTCTTTAAAATATCATCAAAGATCAATAATACATTTGAAATATCGGATAAGGTTAAGGCATCCACTATTCTAAAATAATAGTCATAATCCAAAATATTGAGATTGGTAATGACATCATTGTACGCAATCGTTTTCCCCGAAAAACTAACAATTCGATCAAAAATAGATAGCGCATCTCGCAATGCACCGTCTGCCTTTTGAGCAATAATATGCAGCGCATCAGGGTCCGCTTGAATCCCTTCTTTTTGACAAATTTCTTCCAAATATTGAACCGTATCTTGTACTTGAATTCGACGAAAGTCAAAAATCTGACACCGAGATAAAATCGTAGGAATGATTTTATGCTTTTCTGTGGTTGCCAATATAAAAATGGCATAAGAAGGTGGTTCTTCCAAAGTTTTCAAGAAAGCATTGAATGCCGCTTGAGACAACATATGTACCTCATCAATAATAAATACTTTGTATTCGCCTTTCTGAGGTGGAAACCGTACTTGTTCCACCAATGCTCGAATATGATCGACGCTATTGTTCGATGCCGCATCTAATTCTGAAATATTAAATGATGCATTATTAGCAAAAGAGGTACAAGATTCACATTGATTACAAGGTTCAAAATCATCTGTTCGATTCAAACAATTCAATACCTTCGCTAAAATACGGGCACAAGTGGTTTTACCAACCCCACGAGGGCCGCAAAACAAAAACGCATGTGCTAAATGGTCATTTTGCAAAGCATTTTTCAATGTCTGCGAAACGTGCGATTGCCCTACCACTTCGTCAAAGCGACTGGGACGATATTTTCTAGCGGATACCACAAAATTACTCATGCCGTAAAGATACCAAAAAAAATAACGTGCGCATGTGTTCGTGTGTTAACGTGTTCATGTTTTTTTGACATGTGCATGTGTTATTGTCGCTTATGCTAACTTGAACATACGAACACTTACGCACATGAACACGTAATTATGTATCTTCGCAAAAATAATTTGATCTGAATAATGGCAAAGAAAGAAAAACGATCTTTAAAGAAAAATCTTACTTCTGTAACGCAATCATCAACGTCTGTGCAAAAAGTAAATCTCTGGTTTCCTACTGGTTTTTGGAGACAACATGTTTGGGCAGGATTGATACTGTTGGTCTTACCATTTTTGTTATACTTCAAATCATTGAGTTTTGGATATGTATTAGATGATGTCATCGTTTACACTGAAAATTCATATGTTAAAGAAGGGTTTTCAGGTATCGGAAAAATTTTTACAACAGAGAGTTTTCAAGGCTATTTTGGAGAGCAAAAAGACTTAGTTGAAGGTGGTCGTTATCGTCCGCTGTCCATTGCATCCTTTGCAGTAGAGTTTGGAATATTTGGTCAACGTCCTGCCATTAGTCATTTTATCAATATTCTACTATATGCACTAACTTGTGTATTGTTGTATCGAGTTTTATTTCTGTTTTTTCCACTAAAAAAAGAGACCAAATGGAATTGGCTTTGGAGTATTCCGTTTATAGGTGCGCTTTTGTTTACCCTACACCCTATTCATACAGAAGTTGTGGCGAATGTGAAAGGACGTGACGAGATTATCTGTTTGTTAGCTTCATTGGGTGTTATTTATTTTGCATTTAAATATGTCGCCTCTAACAAAGTAATCTGGACGATTATGTCTGCATTATGTTTACTGATTGGATTGTTCGGAAAGGAAAATGCGATTACTTTTATTGGGGTTGTACCATTAAGTCTGTATTTCTTTACGAAGGCTGATTTCAAAAAAATAACGATAGCAACTTTACCATTGATTGGTGTATTTGTACTATGGTTTATTATACGTTGGCAAGTCTTGGGCTTTGCTATTACAAGTGGACGAGAAGTGACGGATTTAATGAATAATCCTTTTACGGGCATGGAAACGGGTGAAAAGTTTGCGACCATTTTCTATACTTTAGGTATTTATGTCAAATTGCTATTTTTTCCACATCCACTGACCCACGATTATTATCCGTATCATATTCCAATTATGCAATGGGGCGATTGGCAAGTATTACTTTCGTTGTTTACTTATATTGTTTTGGGTGCAATTTCTATTTGGGGGTTGATGCGTAAAAATGTGTTTGCTTATGCAATTTTATTCTATCTATTTACATTATCTATTACATCGAATGTACCGTTTACCGTTGGTACATTTATGAATGAGCGGTTTGTATACATTTCATCGATTGGTGTATGTATTGCTTTAGCATATTTGATGTATAATCAGATTCCTAAACTATTAAAATCGCCAATAGGAACATATATTGGAATCAGTTTGGTCGTTTTGTACAGCTTGGGATTTACCGTTAAAACGGTGAGTCGTGTACCTGCTTGGGAAAGTGCTTTAACGCTCAACTCGGCGGCAATCAAAGTTTCTAAAAATAGTGCTCGGGCAAATACTTTTATGGGTACAGCTTTATTTAAAGAATATCAGAAAGAACAAGATCGAGAACGAAAAGAGGAACTCATTAATCAAGCAGCAACGTATATTTTTAGAGCTTTAGAAATCCACCCTTATTATGGATCGGCACTGACTATGAAAAGTGGTATCTTGGCAGAACAGTATAAATTCAATCGAGATTTAGATCGTTTACTGAATGGCTTTTATGAGGTTTTAAGCATTAGAACACAAGATGATTATATTGACCAATATATGACTTATTTGAATGGTGGGCGAGCTGATGTTAGTACCTTAATCAATTGGTATTATAAAACGGGAACCATGCTGGCAGACAATAAAGGAAGACGAGATATGGCAGCAAAATATTTTAGAATGGGACTGGATATTGCACCTAATAATCCACAGTTGAGAGCAGCATTGCAGCGGGTGCAGTA
>JAHDFQ010000284.1 GCA_020628085.1 Saprospiraceae bacterium | reverse complement strand
TGTTTATCAGATATAACGTCACTTCTGGAACAGGCAAAGTCCACAAATTCCTCAAAAGATAATTGTCGATCTATTTTATTTTTGGTATAAAACCGTTCATCTTGTGTTTCGATTTTATTTTTATATGTAGATACAAGTCGATCAAATGGGTTTCTTACAAAGGCAATTTTCCGTGTGTTCGGATATTCATTGATTCGAGAAGAACGAATACGAGGCAACTTGTACTTACGTATATCCTTCAAACTCTTTACATTCAAATTATCCTTTAATTGGGCTGCTACACTCCATAGCGTTGAACTTGCTACTTTGGGTATATTCAAAAAAAGTAGATGATATTTTTCGACATAATAATTGGCGTTATCGTCATATTCTTTTTGCATTCTTGTTCTACGTAATTTGCCACTGATAGTTAACGGAAATTAAATTGTTGGATTTATCGTCAGCAGATATACCTTGAATATGTAGCATTGCTATTGAATGGATCGTTTTGTTGTATTGCTTTGTTTTATATTGTACATGAACTCGATAATCTCCTTCCATTAAACTAGGTTTGGGAATGGTGCATACCATGCCATATTTTTCTTTATTGGGGGCAGCAGCTAAATCAATCGTATAATTCAAACTGGTTATTTGCTGGTTAGAAGTTGGTTCACAGATCATCAATGTTAATTGTAGATAATCCTTTGCTTGTAAATTATCTTTGTGGATAACCAAATCAAAAGAGAAATTAATCGCTTCATTTTTTAGTATCAGTAACTGTTGATCTTGGTTAGTTACCTGAACATTTTGAATGGTTAAAATATGGTCACGAAAAGTATTTGGAGTAACGGTGGAAGTCGTTTGATTTTGATGTAAATAATACCCTACTCCTTTCCTAGTTGTTCCATCAAAAGTAATTTTCCCTTGTTGTAAAACTAAAACACGATCGCAGTGCTGTTTAATTAAGGACATATCGTGACTTACAAACAAAATCGTTTTACCCTGCTGCTGCAACTGCTTGAGCTTTTGCATTCCTTTTTCTTGAAAATTAGTATCACTAACAGATAAAACCTCGTCCATCAACAAAATCTCTGCATCTAAATGAACGGCTAATGCAAATGCAAGTCGAATTTTCATCCCACTTGAATACTTTTTGATTGGGGTGTCAATTAATTTATTGTCTATTCCTGAAAATTCTATAATCTGATGGAAACAATTTTTGATTTGTTGACGAGACATTCCCAGAATTGTTCCGTTCAAAAATATATTTTCTCGACCACTCAACTCTTTATTAAATCCAGAACCGACTTCTATTAAAGAAGCAACTTTCCCATATAGTCGAATTATACCACTCGAAGGAGGCGTTATCTGAGCAAATATTTTGAGTAAAGTAGATTTCCCTGAGCCATTGATACCGATTATTCCTATCATTTCCCCGCTATCGGCAGTAAATGAAATATCTTTAAGTACTTCAATGCTAGTATCTTTAGTAAAAAGGTTTGAAAATAAATGAGAAAGGTAATCCCTCAGTCGCTTTTGTTTGTGGGCATGAATTTGAAAAGACTTCGATATATGTTCAACCTCAATTAATCGCATATTCACCTCAAATTATATCTGCCATTTTTCGTTCAATTATAAAAAAATAGCGCAACCCTGTAATCAGTAAGATAACACTTATTGAAAAAGATATAAAAGTATATTGATGTAAATAGCCAAATCCAAGAATACTCCATCGAATAGATTCTATTACTCCAACTAAAGGATTGAAAAAATAGAAAAACTTAATCCAACCATGTAAACCACCAATCTGTTTAGCAGAATAAGCAATCGGTGTGACAAACATTCCCAACCTTAAAATAAGCGGAACAGTATGGATCAAATCACGGAAACGAATAGATAAAGCACTAATCCATATACTTACACCTAAAGCCGTAATGACTGCCATCATCAAGAATATTGGTAAATAAATAATATTTGGAGAAGGTGCAATATTATAAATCATCATGGTTATCAATAAACAGATAAACATAATTCCCAAACTGACTAATGCTGCTACTGCTTTTGATAGTGGAATATAAATACGAGGAAAATAGATTTTCTTAATCATATCTTGCGCTCCTATCAGAGAAGTACTTGCAGATTGAACAACACTCGAAATATATACCCATCCAATCATACCAACTAACGTAAAAAGAGTGTGTGGAAAGTCACCTGTTTTGACGGCACCTACTTTTTTGAAAATAAATGTAATGGCAATTGTTGTAAAAATCGGATTAATAAAGGATAATAACACTCCCCCAATGGTCTGTGCGTATTTGACTTTAATATCCTTATAAGCTAGATCGAACAGTAATTGTTTATACTGTTTAATATGCTGCCACTGCTGCCAAAAGGTTTTAGGCTTGGCTGTTATAATTAAGATGGGATTTTTTTTCACGTAATTATCTCAGAAATACGAATCTAAACATCTGGTTGAATCAAATTTAACTATCATTAATATATACTGTTTGATGATAATTGAGTTGCCTAAATAATTAAAAATATGTTTCATGGATTATTATGTGTTTTA
>JAHDFQ010000074.1 GCA_020628085.1 Saprospiraceae bacterium | reverse complement strand
TGCAACTAACTGACAAACAGCTAATTGCATTTTTGTTGTGGAGCTGGGGAGAGTCGAACTCCCGTCCAGACAAAGCACTCGAAAGGCTTCTACATGTTTAGTTCCTTATTAAATTGTCGGGCGATAAAAATGATAAGAAACCCTCCTTTGTATCGCCGTAAGCTCTTAATTTCATGCTGTAGTCAAGCTAAGCTACAACACTAAGTCTTCGTGCTCTTTCGAGCGGGTTGATACGCGGCACGCTGTGTAGAAGACGTCAAGCGTACGGCATAATGACCTTCTAAGATCTAATCTTAGGCAGCCATGGCATACTGTGTATTGCCATATAAAAGTTTGTAGTCGTTATTTATTAGCAGAGTAAACAACCGTGCTCTGACATGCTTACTAACCAGTTATCTTTCCTGTCGATTCCAGTCAGCCCCTTATGGTTTCATATAGTATAAAACCTGATCGCCTATTTTGTTCAATATTCATTTTAGCTTTCTAAAATAAAATTTAAACTCAAACAGGCATGCAAACATACAAACTAAAAAATGATTATTAAAGTTCCCATTCGAGTATTTTAATTCAAACAAGTTTTAAACTTTCTCGTCTTCTATACCGTAAGAAAGTGGTATTGAATTAATTTGTCTTGACAACTAAATTCAATTACTTTTGTCCACCGCTAATTTAATCAAATCATAAATTTAAGTTTTCAATATGAAAATAGGAATCATCAAAGAAGGTAAAACTCCCCCAGATTCAAGAGTGCCGCTCACTCCGACACATTGTAAAACCATCCAAGAAAACTACCCTGTTGACATTGTTGTTCATCCCTCTCCTAGTCGTTGTTATTCTGATCAGGAATATATAGATGAAGGTGTAACATTAAGTGACGATATGGAAAGTTGTGATGTTTTGATGGGGGTAAAAGAAGTACCAATCAATCAATTGATTCCAAATAAGACTTATTTTTTCTTTTCACATACCATAAAAAAACAATCTTATAATCGAGATTTATTATTAGCAATGATAGATAAAAACATTCGTATGATTGATTACGAGGTGTTGACCAACGATAAAAAACAACGCTTAATTGCTTTTGGGAAATTTGCAGGTATGGTCGGCGCACATAATGGTATGATGACCTATGGTATGCGAACAGGTTTGCTTGAATTACCTCGTATGAACAGTTTGCACGACTACAAAGCAGCTACTAATTTATACAATGAAAAACAGTTTCCTGCTATGCGAATTGTTTTGACTGGAACTGGTCGTGTAGCCACTGGCGCGGCTATGGTTTTGGATGATATGGGTATCAAAAAGGTCAGTCCGAAGGATTATTTAAGCAATCAATATGATGAAGCGGTTTATACTCAATTGGGTTGTTCTGATTATGTCAAACATAAAGACGCTTCTAAATCTTTTGACAAAAAAGAGTTTTATACTCAACCGACAAATTATAAGAATAATTTTGAAGCCTATTGGAAAGTAAGTGATTTGATGATAAACGGTATTTATTGGGACAATCAAGCACCTGCTTTTTTTACATTGGAAGATATGCAACGTGATGATTTCAACATACAAGTCATTGCAGACGTTACTTGTGATATTGCGCCGATTTCATCTATTCCAAGTACCATTAAAGCGAGTACTATCGCCGATCCAATTTTTGGATTTGATCCTACAACCAACACCGAAATTGAGCCATTTCAGAATCATGGAGTTGATATGATGACAATTGATAATTTACCAAACGAACTACCACGAGATGCATCTTACTCGTTTGGAAATCAGTTTATGGATTCTATTTTAGAAGAATTAATAAATGCCGACAACAGCAACGTAATCCAAAGAGCGATAGTTTGTGAAAACGGAGACTTAGGAAAACACTTTGAATATTTGAGAGATTATGTTGATGGTAATTAAGGATAAACCAATCAACTTTTACCATCAAAATACTTTTTGTAAACAGGCTTACGCATGTAAAACTGCATATACAAAATGGGGTAAAATAAATAATCCATCAACACATTTGGCGTTTCAAAATAAATGTCATCCACAATGATGGAAGTATCTTCATCTACTTTTAAAATACGGTGGCGATGCTTCCATTTTTTTAGAAAAAAAGGAAGCTGAATACCTTCATCTATAAAATAACACTCCTTTTCAGATACTCCATGTTCAATAATAAGTGCGTCCCAACGCATGGACAACGTACCAACACCCAATTTTAAATGGACTTGATCGCCTTTAGAAGAACCATCAAACCGCAATAACTCCAACGGCATCAAGGGTGGTTTGAGAGCTAAAAACAAATCTTTGTCGAATCGTTTGTAAACGGATTTGTAATTTTCCTGTACTTCAGTCTGTATATTGATCTTCATACCGCTTTAACAAAATAAAACTCGTTCCGTTTAGTATTTTGAATGAGAACGTAAAAAGTCTTTGTTTAAAGTCGTACTTTTGCACCGCATTTATTGAAAACATCTAATTTTTATTAGCAAAAAGGTCTATGATAAACGTTACCAATATTTTTATAAAATACGGAGATCGCGTATTGCTCGATCATGTCAATTTTGTCATTGGTACAAAAGATAAAATCGGTTTGGTCGGACGAAATGGTGCTGGTAAATCGACTTTAATGAAGTTGATTTCGGGTTATATGAATCCTCATAGCGGCAATATCAACTATCCTGGCGAAGTTTCCATAGGTTATTTACATCAAGAAATGGAGTTACCCAAAGGTAAAACCGTGATGGAAGAGACCCTTTCTGCCTTTAATAAAGTAAAAGAACTAGAAAATAGAATTGAACAAATCAACGTAGAATTGGGCGAACGAACGGACTATGAAAGTGCCGCCTATACTAATTTATTGAATGAATTATCAGATCTAAATGATCGGATATTGCACATGGGTGGAAATAATATTGAAGCTGATTGTGAACGTGTTTTAAAGGGTTTGGGGTTTAAACAAACTGACTTTACAAGATTAACCGATGAATTTAGTGGTGGATGGCAAATGCGCATTGAACTTTCCAAAATGCTGCTTCAAAAACCAGATTATTTATTGCTGGATGAGCCGACCAACCATTTAGATATTGAATCCATTATTTGGTTGGAAGGATTTCTAAAAGACTATAGTAAAGCCGTTGTGGTGATTTCTCACGATAAACAATTTTTGGATAATGTGACCAACCGAACGGTCGAAGTAGAACTAGGTAAAATTTACGATTATAAAGCTTCTTATACCAAGTTTGTTCAATTGCGACAAGAGCGACGTGAACTTCAAGGTTCTGCCTATGAAAATCAGCAACGAGTTATTGCGCATAAAGAAAAAATCATCAATAAGTTTATGGCGAAAGCTACTAAAACAAAGATGGCACAATCCATGAAAAAGCAATTGGATAAAATGGAACGCATTGAAATTGATACCGAAGATGTGGCAACAATGAACTTGCGCTTCCCTCCTGCCCCACGATCTGGTCAAGTCGTTTTAGATGCCCAAAATATTGTTAAAAAATATGGTCATTTGGATGTATTGAGTGGTGTTGATTTAAAAATAGATCGAGGTGATCGGGTTTCTTTTGTCGGGCAAAATGGTCAGGGAAAAACAACTCTTGCCAAAATTTTAATCAACGAACTACCTGCTACCGATGGCGACATAACGCTAGGTCATAATGTTTCAATCGGATATTATGCTCAAAATCAATCTGATACTTTACAATCTGATCTGACGCTTTTACAAACGATGGAAAATTTTTCTCCACCAGAAATGCGTACCAGTTTACGTAAAATATTGGGTGCATTCATGTTTAGTGGTGAAGATGCAGAAAAGAAAGTCTCAGTGCTTTCGGGAGGTGAGCGCGCTCGTCTAGCAATGGCCTGTTTACTACTTCGACCCTTCAATTTATTGGTTTTAGATGAGCCGACCAACCACTTGGATATGTTAACCAAAGATGTCTTAAAACATGCACTTTCTCAATATGACGGAACCCTAATTGTTGTATCACATGATCGTGATTTTTTGGCAGATTTAACGAATCGCACTATAGAGTTTAGAGATCAAAAACTGTATGAACACATTGGAGATGTGAATGCCTTCTTAGAGAAAAAAGCTATGGATGATATGCGACAAGTAGAAATGCGGACAGTTGCCAAAAAAGAAGTAGAACATCCTCAACATAACGGGTCTTCTAATGGAATCCGTCAAGTCGATCATAAAGAACGTAAACGGATTCAACGGAATGCTAAAAATGCTGAAAAAAAAGTGGAACGATTAGAAGAAGATATTCAACAAATGGATTTGGAAATGTCTAATCCAGATTTTTACGGCAAACCTGATGCCGATGAAAAAATTAAAAAATATCAAGCCTTACAAAAAGACCTTGAAACAGCCCTGGAAAATTGGGAGTTAGCAACAGAAGAATTAGAAGCTATTGGTGAAGGATAAAAAAAAGCAGATCAAATGATCTGCCTTTTTAGGGAGTAGTTTAGGTCTTTGGGTATGTAATTTTCGCTAATAATCGGTTTTTTGGAGGTATATTAAGCGGTTAATGGTTTTCTAAAAAACCGTTCATATCCTATTTTCTAATTTTTTGGGGAAATAGGAATGTACAAGTAATTTTGACTGACTACTTAATTCCTTAAAATAGGATAGAACGGTTAAAACGAACTACTAAAGGTTTTCTTTCGTAGCCTGCTTGTTTTAGGTCGTTACCCAAACAAGCTGAACAATTTGTGTGTATTTGTGGATTATTCTTGTATTGGATAGAATTTAAAAACTCCTGAGCTACGTTAACGTTAAGATAACGTAGCCCAGTGAGACAAATCCCATGCAGTAATTATATTTTCAATAGCTGGTTCAGTTTGTAAATCACAGTAACCAACATTATTTATTTTGTGTTTTCTTAAAGGACGTTTCCTTTATTCCGTTTGTATAATACAAAGATGAATATTATTTGCTCCCTAAACATCGCAGTAAACCCCCATTCTAAAAATTAGGGGTTTACCCTTATAAAAAAATTACATCCAATTTATTGGTACATTTGGATGTTTAACTAGCCTAAAATAAATACAAATCACACAAGTATGAGCGATCATAAAATTCTTCTTAAAAGTCGATTGATGTTAATAGATGACAACAAAATTCTATTAATGAAACAGACCTCCGAAAATGGTGGTAATTTCACTTTACCTGGTGGAACTGTTGAGGATAATGAGTTTGCCAAATTTTCATTAATTCGTGAAGTATTAGAAGAAACAGGTATATTAGTAGACATCAATGATTTAAAATTGGTACATACCCTTCATAAAAAGAAAAACACCAATACTCGTATAGTTCTGTATTTTAAAACCAATAAGTGGATCGGTGAACCAACATCCCGTGAACTTGAAAAATTTAATAAGGTCAAATGGTGTGATTTAGATAATCTTCCTAAAAGTATGTCGGTCACTGTTGAACATGTTTTAAGGCGTTTTAATCAAGGTGAGCTTTATTCGGAACTTTCAAAGAAGTAAAAATTCCCATATTTAAAAAAAATTGACCATATATAGCACTATAACCAAAGATTATGTATTTTTGCACCGCTTTTGAGAAAAACAGTGACTTACGAATCTTAATAATTTATAATTCGTACACTTTCTCAATATTATACAGAATACAATAATCATTCATAACATCATGGCAAGAAGAAGAAAAAAAGAAAGTAAACCACAAGTTGACGAAACATTAGTTGACATTGCAGAAGTAAAAGATCAGGCACAGAGTTTTATCGATCAAAACCAAACGACTATCTTCGGAGTTCTGGTTGCATTAGTTGTTGTCATTGGTGGACTTTTCGCATACAATAACTACTACAAAGGCCCTCGTGTACAAGAATCTGCGAATCAAATGTATCAAGCGCAACTTCAATTTGAAAAAGATTCTTTTGCTATCGCTTTGGAAAATCCAGGAGGTGGATATGGTGGTTTCTTAGATATTATTGAAAATTATAGTGGAACTCCAGCAGCAAACACCGCTAATTATTATGCAAGTGTTTGTTACCTTAATTTAGGTGACTATGATAAAGCTATTGAATATATGAATGACTTTTCACCAAAAGGCGATTTAATGCCAATTATGAAATATGGTGTTTTAGGTGACGCATATTCAGAAAAAGGTGAAATGGATAAGGCAATTTCAAATTATAACAAAGCCATTAGTCAAGGTGGTAACGATGTTTTGGTTGCACACTACTTGAAAAAAGTGGGGCTTTGGAATGAAAAGAACGGTAATATGGCTGCTGCACAAGAAGCCTATCAAAAAATTAAAAAGAACTATCCTAACTCACCAGATGGTAATGGGATTGAGAAATTCTTGGCAAGAGTGAGTAAATAAAATTATTTGAACACTCTTTTATAAACTCTTAAAAAGGTAAACTTGTTAATCAATAAGTTTACCTTTTTTTATTTAGAAAAATCATATTAAAATAAACATAGATAATGGCAAGTGCTTTAAAAAATCTATCTGAATATAACGAAGCTAGTATTCCCGACGGTAAAGAATTTAAAATTGGAATCGTCGTCGCTGAATGGAATAAAGAAATTACACATGCTTTGTATGAGGGATGCTTTGATACTTTGATTAAGCATGGTGTTCAAGAAGAAAACATTCATACCGCGCAAGTTCCAGGAACATTTGAATTGACGGTTGGCGGTAAAATCATTGCTACTCAATATCCTTTAGATGCCGTTGTTTGCATCGGTTGTGTTATCAAAGGAGAAACTGCACACAACGAATACATTAACAATGCTGTTGCGACTGGTTTGACCAATATGGGTATGGCATCGGGTATTCCATTCATTTTCGGGGTATTGACACCTAATGATGAACAACAAGCTAAAGATCGTGCTGGAGGAAAATACGGAAACAAAGGTGTAGAAGCAGGTGTAACAGCATTGCGCATGGCAGGTCTCAAAAAAGGATTAAAAAATCGTAAAACCACTATTGGATTTGGCAACTAATATCAAACTTTCTTTCATAGAAACAGGTTTTTTCAAACTCGATGGCGGTGCCATGTTCGGTGTCGTTCCAAAACAGTTATGGAATCGAATGAATCCGTCCGATAACAATAATATGTGTACCTGGTCTATGCGTTGTTTGCTCATCGAAACTGAAAATCGGACAATCTTAGTTGATACGGGTTTGGGCAATAAACAAGACGCAAAATTTAGGTCACACTTTGAACCACACGGTGATGATGACTTAATCACTTCCTTACAACTAAAAGGTTATCAACCCGAAGATATTACCGATGTTTTCTTAACGCATTTACATTTTGATCATTCTGGTGGTGCCGTCAAATACAATGAATTTGAGGAGTTGATTCCAACTTTTCCAAATGCGACATACTGGTCAAATCAACTGCATTATGATTGGGCTTATACCCCAAATCCAAGAGAAAAAGCTTCCTTTTTGAAAGAAAACTTTGTTCCTTTAGTCGATCAAAAAGTTATGGAATTTATTGATATCAATCCCAACGGAAAAGTAGATTGGCTAGAAGGGATTCAACTCGAATGTGTACATGGACATACCACAGCGATGATGTTATTGCATATTCCATATCAAGGTAGAAAAGTGGTATATTGTGCAGATTTAATTCCGTCTTCTTATCATTTAGGTTTGCCTTATGTCATGAGTTACGATGTGCAGCCGCTTAAAACGATGGAAGAAAAAAAACAATTCCTACACACTGCAGTTGAAGAAAATGCACTTTTGGTCTTTGAGCACGATCCTAAATTTGCTTGTGCATCTATAAAATATAATGATCGAAATAGAATTGTAATCGATCAATATTTCAATCAAATTTCGGATTTTATTCCTACTTTGTAAGTTAGTATCATTTTATAATAAATGGATTTAGCCATCAATTTTCTCCTTTATCAAGATCAATTAAAGATTGAAACTAGAGATCAGAAAAAATTCATTTTTGATCCTATTCGTAAACGGTGGATGGTACTAACTCCTGAAGAAATGATTCGACAATTGGTTATTATTTATCTTTTACAAGAAAAAAACATTCCCATTTCTAAAATTAATGTCGAAAAACAATTGATTATTAATGAACGACGGAAACGCTTTGATATCATCATTTACAATCAAAACATGCACCCTTTTTTATTGGTAGAATGCAAAGCTCCAAAAGTTCCTATTACACAGGATGTATTCTATCAAATTTCACAGTATAATCACGCATTGAAAGCCGATTATTTAATGGTTTCAAATGGCATTCAAACGCATTGTTGTAAAATGGATTATACGAAAGAATCCTTCGAGTTTATAGACAAGATCCCTTCTAAATAACTATGTCATTCTTTCATTTTTACAAGAAATGATAGTAATTTGGTGCTACCTTATTATACAAAGTTAAACAAGTGATTTCGTAAATCACACATTAAATGTACAATGCCGTACTGAGATTAATTCAAAATATATGTGAAGCGAATTAAACAAGTCGGTATTAAAACTATTCAATTGGTGTCTTGTATCACTAAATGTTGAACTGTAACACCTCCATTACCTGTAAATTCTATGAGAAAAGATAGCATCTTAATTATTGGGGCAAACGGACAAATTGGGTCTGTATTAACAACCAAACTCCAAAAAATATATGGCGAATCGCAAGTCGTGGCTACGGATATAAAAGTTCCTAAATACAAACAAGCGATATTTGAAATATTAGATATTACGGATCAAAATCGCTTACTACATATCGTTCAAAAGTATAACATTACACAAATCTATCATCTAGCTGCTATTCTTTCTGCAAAAGGTGAATCCGATCCCTTATGGGCATGGAATGTCAATATGCAAGGATTAATGAACATTTTAGAAGTAGCTAGATCTAAAAACTTAGATAAAATATTTTTTCCAAGTTCCATTGCTATCTTTGGGGCAGATACACCAAAGACAAGAACTCCTCAACAAACAATTACCAATCCAAGCACGGTCTATGGAATCAGTAAACTAGCAGGGGAAAAATGGTGTCAATATTATCATGAAAAATATGATTTAGATATACGATCTATTCGGTATCCTGGAATTATCGGACACGAATCCATGCCAGGAGGCGGAACAACAGATTATGCGGTCGATATTTATCATAAAGCGGTTCAAAAACTACCATTCACTTGTTTTTTAAAATCCGATACCAAACTTCCCATGTTATACATGGATGATGCGATTCGTGCTACGACTGAATTGATGGAAGCCCCATCAGAAAGTATCAAAATTAGGACGAGTTATAATATTTCCGGTATGAGTTTTAGCCCAGCTGAAGTCGCAAAATCTATCCAACAACATTTGCCTGATTTCAAAATAAACTACAAACCTGATTATCGTCAAACGATTGCCGATACTTGGACAAATAGTATTAATGATAATGAAGCAAAAAAAGATTGGAATTGGAAACCAGCTTATGATTTACAAAAAATGACTACGGTAATGATTCAAGAGCTTTCCAAAAAATATTCAACTACCAATAATAAAGAATTGATTAATAATTAGTTACAACTCCGTATTTAAAGTATAATATTATGTTTAAATCAGTAGCTCCTGTTATTCAGGACGAAATTTCAGAAATTAAAGAAGCAGGTCTATATAAAGAAGAACGAGTCATAACGACTCCCCAATCTGCCGAAATTAATACCACCAAAGAAAAAGAAGTTTTAAACTTTTGTGCTAATAATTATTTAGGATTATCCTCACATCCAACTGTTATTCAAGCTGCCAAAGATGCCATTGATACACATGGTTTTGGTATGTCTTCTGTTCGATTTATTTGTGGGACACAAGATATTCATAAAGAACTGGAGCGAAAAACCGCTGAGTTTTTAGGTATGGAAGATTGCATTTTATATGCCGCTGCTTTTGATGCGAATGGAGGGTTATTTGAACCGATTTTAAATGCCGAAGATGCTATTATTTCCGATGCCCTCAACCATGCTTCTATTATTGACGGCATCCGTTTGTGTAAAGCAAAACGGTATCGTTATAAAACGAATGATATGGCTGATTTGGAAGCCAAATTGATTGAAGCTCAAGGCGCACGAAGACGCATGATTGCTACGGATGGTGTTTTCTCTATGGATGGTACCATTGCACAAATAGACAAAATTTGTGATCTAGCAGAAAAATATGATGCGATGGTCATGGTAGATGATTGTCATGCCACTGGTTTTACGGGTAAAACAGGTCGTGGAACACACGAATATTGTAATGCTATGGGACGTGTGGATATCATTACAGGAACGTATGGAAAGGCTCTCGGGGGCGCATCTGGTGGATTTACCGCAGCACGTAAAGAAATTGTAGATATGTTGAGACAAAAATCTCGTCCATATTTATTTTCAAATACACTCGCTCCTTCTATTGTTGGTGCGTCAATCAAAGTTTTGGATTTATTGAGTGAGTCAACTCATTTAAGGGATAAGCTAGAAGATAATACCAAATATTTTAGAGCTGCCATGAATGACGCAGGTTTTGATATCATTCCTGGTGTTCACCCCATCGTTCCGATTATGTTATACGATGCCAAGTTATCACAAGAATTTGCTGCAAAGCTATTGGATGAAGGCATTTATGTCATCGGTTTCTACTACCCTGTTGTTCCCAAAGAAAAGGCAAGAATTCGTGTTCAAATATCTGCTGGTCACGAACGAGAGCATTTGGAAAAAGCCGTTGCTGCATTTACGAAAGTAGGTAAGGCATTGGGAGTGATTTAAAAGATCAAATGATTAGTAAAGGTTTTATAAGAGTAAGTAATAATCACCAAATCTACTATGAGAGATTTGGTGATTTAACAAAACCGACAATTATATTTTTGCACGGAGGTCCAGGTATTGGATTTAATGAAAAAGATAAGCAATTATTTGATTTTAAAACTTGTAATGTACTTTTTTACGATCAAAGAGGATGTAAAAGAAGTAAATCCAATAATTTACTCGAACAGAATACTAGCTATGATTTAATAGATGATATTCATACAATTATCAATAGATTCAATATTCAACATCCTATTTTAGTAGGTGGTTCATGGGGTTCAAGTCTAGCACTACTTTACGCCATTGCGTATCCTGACCAAGTTAAAGGTATAGTTTTAAGAGGTTTATTTTTGGCAGATAAAAGAAGTCGTTTTTTCTTTGAGAAAGGAGGGATTAAAAACCTCTATCCTCATGTATGGAAAAGATTCAGATCAAAATTTCTAGCAATAAGTGACCAAGATATCATGTGCCATTACCACAATGAAATTTTAAAAGGCTCTTCCCGCTCTGATGAACTTTCACTAGAACTAAATCTTTATGGACTGATCATAAACTCTCCTAAAACTGAACTTCATCAAGCCATAAAAAATATCAATACTACCAATCATCTGATTAAATCAAAAATTTTAAGCCACTACAGTATTAATGATTTTTTTATCCCCGATGGCTACATCACCAATAACTTTAATACAATAAATAAAGTACCCATCTCTATTATTCATGGGAAACAAGATCATATCACTTTGATCCGCTTTTCGCAAGAAGTTGCTAAACAACATCAAAATGTAACTTTGATTGAAACGAATGAGGGACATTCAGCCTACACTCCAGAAAATAAAAAAGAAATTATATATGCTATTCAGAAAATGATTTAATAATGCATTAGTAAATATTCTAATAAAAGTTGTAAGTGAGTTTTAAACCTAATAGGTCATAACCCGTTGAAAAACTTCAGAATAATGTTTATTAATTATCCATTTTCCTTTTGGCATTAAAATTTTTCCCACCAAAAAAAGATAGTATATTCGCAATATGGAAGTATTGGATACAAATCAGTATATGAAATTGACTTTTCCAGATGATTTTCTTTGGGGAACTTCATCTGCTGCCGCTCAAATTGAAACTGCAAGCGACCACAACTGGAAAGGTGTGCCTTCTATGGATGGTTATGTTTTTGATCGAACCACCGATCATGAAAAACGCCGCATGGAAGATGTTGAATACATCACTCAATTTGGTTCGATCTATCGCTGTGGTGTCGATTGGGCTAGGTTGCAAACCGCTCCGTTTGCTGATTTTGAAACAGATGTAGTCAAAGAGTATCAAGACTTTTTTGAAGAACTGAATAATCGGGGCATGAAAATCATGTTTGTCATGCACCATTTTACCAATCCACTTTGGTTTGAAAACAATGGTACTTGGGAAAACGAGAAAAATATTGATGCCTTTGTTGATTATGGTACTAAATGTATTGAGCATTTTTCTGATTATGTCTACAATTGGAATACGTTCAACGAACCCAATGTATATGCCATTAATGGTTGGTTAACAGGTAATTTCCCTCCCTTTAAAAAAAGTTTATCTAAAGCAGATAAGGTTATCAAAAACTTAGCAGCAGCACATGATATTATGTATGCAATCCTGCAAGTTAAAACACCCTCTAAACCTGTAGGAATTTCATTAAACACAATATGGTTTGAAGCCAAAAATGTATTAGGGATTGCTCCCGCACAATTCGCCAACTGGTGGTTTCATAAAAAAGTAGCTGATTTGTTTCAAGATTTAGATTTTTGGGGCATCAGCTATTATGCTAATATTTTACTTGACCCTACTCCTATTACCTACATTGAAACACCTGAAAAAGTAGAAAAATTAGGATTGCCACATGATAAAATGTGGATTTATAAGCCCGAGGGATTACGTCGATACATCAAAAAAATATACGATTGGCATCCAAAACCCATTATCATTACAGAAAATGGTATATGTACAGAAGATAGCCAAGTTCGGATCAATAGTATCAAAGATTATTTGACCATTTGCCATGAGCTTATTGCGGAAGGCATTCCACTACAAGGCTATATACATTGGAGTACTTGGGATAATTTTGAATGGAATTTGGGTCCAACTTACCGATTTGGTCTGGTTTCAATTGACCTCGAAACGATGGAGCGTAGCATGACCGAAGCAGGTGAGTTTTACAAAAAAATAACCGAAACCAACGAATTAGAATTATGAAAAAAAGTATTTTAATCTACTGCTTTTTACTAATGCTATGTGGTAGTTTGTTTGCACAGAATCCAGTTTCTTCACGCTCGACCTCTCTGGGTGGAACTGGCCTGACTTTCAATGATGCCAATAGTCTTTTTACTAATCAAGCTGGTATTGCCAAACTAGATACCGTTGGTGTGATCTTGAGTTCCGAACAACGTTTCCGATTATCTGAATTAAGTACTTATTCACTTGGTTTGGCTTTGCCGACAAAAGCTGGTGTATTTGGAATTGCCGTCAATTACTTTGGTTTTGATGCGTTTAATCAACAAAAATATGGGTTAATTTATGCACGACAATTGCTCGAAAATTTTTCTATTGGTGCAGAATTTAATGTACACAGTTATCAATTTGCAGAAAATGGAAGTTTAAGTACCGTTTCAGTAGAAGTTGGGCTTCAATATGTAATCAACGATGAACTTTCTTTCGGTGTACAAGTCGCCAATCCAGTTACCCGAACACTCGTAAATGATGAAACATTAGCAGCACAAATCCAAGCGGGCTTAATGTATCAACCATCCGATAAAGTTCGGCTGTTGGCAGAAGTGGATAAAAAAATTGACACGAATCCCAACCTTAGAATTGGAATCGAATATCAAATTATTGATATTTTATACTTGCGTGCAGGAACATCTACTGACCCTTCACAATTGAGTTTTGGATTAGGTTTTAGTTTTGACAGTGGATTAAAAATAGATTTTGCTTCTAGTTTCCATCGCCAACTCGGCTGGACACCAGGCATTAGTTTTATTCATCAAAAAGGTTAGTTAAACGCTATGAATTTACTCATTGTTGCTGCCACACCTTTTGAAATCACACCTCTACATCAGTATTTGGAAGCTAATTTCACAAAAGAATCCGCTATTATATATACCAAAAATGGCTTACACATTCACTTATTGGTGACTGGAATCGGTTTAACGCATACTGCTTATGCACTTGGTCGTTATATGGGTTCGGTCAACATTGATGCGGCTTGGAATGTAGGGATTGCGGGAGCTTATGATCGTACTTTAGCACTAGGGCAAGTCGTTAATGTAGTAGAAGATCAATTTGGTGATTTGGGTATTGAACATGCTGACGGATCATTTCAAGATTTGTTCGATGCTGAATTAATAGCACTCAACCAGCCACCTTTTATTCATAAAAAACTCATCAACACCAAAGCCATTAATACTTCTTTTTTGACAAAAGTAAAAGGAACATCTGTCAACACTGTGCACGGTTCAGCCGCTTCTATAGAACAATTTTCTAAGGCAAATCCAAATATTCAGATCGAAACGATGGAAGGGGCAGCATTCATGCTCGTTTGTTTGCAAGAGCAAGTTTCCTTCCTACAAATTCGTTCTATTTCAAATTATGTCGAACCAAGAGATCGTTCAAAATGGGAAATTGCTTTGGCGATTGAAAATTTAAATGAAACGGTGGTGGAGATGGTTAATAATTATTTAGAAAACTAATATATCATGAAAGACGAAAATAATACGCCTGAAGAACCAAAGAAGAATGCTTTCGGTTTTCCTGTTAGTGATGAATATATTGGTAATATGTGGGGCTGGAAAGTCTCCTATATTGGATTGGGATTAATTTTGTTTTTGGGGGCTTTAATGTTGTATAGACACTGGCAACTCAATGATTGGCGTCCCATGACCGATCCCGATCAAACTGAAATAAAAGTATCTCAATAATGAATATTCCATTTCAAAAATACCAAGGTACAGGCAATGATTTTGTGATGATTGACCAAAGAACCGAACAATTTATTCATCGTTCTGATACTGATTTGATTGCTTTGTTGTGTGATCGAAAATTTGGGATTGGTGCAGATGGGCTCATTTTACTTCAAAATATAGCCGATTTTGATTTCGAAATGATCTATTTCAATGCAGATGGTCATGAAAGTTCGATGTGTGGAAATGGTGGACGTTGTATTACCGCTTTTGCGAAAGCTCTGGATATTTTTGATAAAACCTGCACCTTTAAAGCGATTGATGGTGCGCATAAAGCTCGTTTTTTAGAAAATGGTACGGTTGCTTTAGAAATGTCTGATGTCTCTGAGATTGAAATTGGTGAGGATTATTTCGTCTTAGATACGGGTTCGCCACACTACATTGTTTTTGCGGAAGACGTAGATGATATAAATGTTAAAGAAACGGGTTCTGCTATCCGCTACTCTACTCCATATCGAAAAGAAGGCATTAACGTTAATTTTGTTGAAAAAACGGATCATGGTCTAAAAGTGGTCACCTATGAGCGAGGTGTGGAAGATGAAACGCTTTCTTGTGGAACAGGAGTTACAGCTGCGGCTTTAGCGCATGCCGTTCAGTTTCCTAACAAAACTTCTATTCCGATTCAAACAAAAGGTGGTCAGTTAACTGTGGAATTTCAAAAAGGAGATCAAAATGATTCATTTACAAATATTTGGCTCATTGGACCTGCCACAAAAGTTTTTACAGGCCTCTTTACCTATCACAAAACGATTTAATGCTCCTTGCAAAACAATAAAATTTGGTGTTTTAGATCAACTTAAATGTTAAATTTTAAGTTTTTTCAATTTTTTATATTTAATGTCATTTTCACTACAAATACGCTAAACCGAATTTTTATTTGTTATACTAACTAAATTAACATTTTTTATACTGATTTCTATCAATTATTTAAGTTTTTATTCCAATAACATTATAAATACATGTGATTTTGTCATTTGTCACAACCAAACAAGGTTTTGATCTATGGTTTTTTTGGTTTAATTTTGCATAGTAATTGATTAAGTGTCTAGGTAAATAAATAATTATCATGCAGCGTTTTGTACATGTGTTTTTGGTGTTCTCTTTTTTGATGATCTGCAACCTCTCCTTCGCCCAAACAGCCAATTCAAGTTCAACTGATATAGAAACTTCTGAAACTTTATTAAATTTAAACAACGATGATTGGTCGTTTTTTATAGATGAAGAAAGCCAAACTTATTATATTGATTTTGAAACCATCAATGTCAACCTTAGTGATGTGATCGTGACATCCGATTCTGGTGAAGTTTTATTAAAAGATAGTGTCGTCGATTTACCTGTAAATACAATCTACGAAATCGACTTTAGTGAATATGGTGCGGGTCACTATGAAATTGAATTGCGTTCATACACGGGTTCTATTGGTAAAGCCGTTGATATTCGATAAGTTGCCGTTACATTTTTTTATCTTCTTTCCTCAAAAAAAGCAACATTTCTTTAGGGCTATTATAATCTACTTGATAAATATTATTAAGTATTTCAACTGCCTTTGGTATCGAGACATTTGGATAAAAATGGTCTCTGGCGTGATGTAAGTATTTAATGACCTGAAAAGCGTTAAACCAACGATAAAAACGGTTCTCAAAAGCATCGAATGTAGACGTATTCCGCTTCAATTCTTCGATTTTCTCTTTCCACATATTCAGTTCCAATAATGTTTGAATACTTTTTGGTAAACTGATATATAGCTCATCAAGTGATACAGTTGAACTGTAAAAGTCTTCAATTTTAGAAAAAAACATTTTTAAATCTTGATACGATTCAAAAGCATACGTTGTGTATTGACTTGTGTTTTTAGATATCTCCCCAACTGCTTTACCCGTTCCAAAAGGAACACGATGCGAAACCCTGGGGCTTGGAATTACCGTTGTTTTCGTTAAACGCCCCACTTTCCCTAACTCGATAAATTTCTGTAAAAAATAGAAATCCTCCCCTGCTTTCTTCCGATTCATCCCACCTTGCTGCTGGTAAGCATCTGATACAACCGCCATGCTCGATCCAATTGTTTGATAAGCGAACGGATGACCTGCCCATGCTTGTAAATGGATGATATACCTCAGATGTAACTCGTATAACAAGATACTTTCATAAACTTCATCGTCAAATTCAAACCCAATTAGTGGATGTTCAAAATGAATACTTGCTGCCTGAAGATGGTCATTATGCTCAAAAAAACGTTCAATTTCTACTAAATAATTTTTCTTGCATTTAGAATCTGCATCAAAGCAAACGATTATACCTTTTTTGTTTCCAACTTTTTCGAATCGCCAGACAGCTTCATCCATTCCAATTTTACGTGCCAGACCAACGCCAGCTTGCTTTTTTGGTAAATCCGTCACTCTTAATATATGAAATTTGAGTTTAGTAGACAATTGCTTCTGATTCCAAGTTCTTAGCTGTCGGTACGTTTCTAGATTTCGTTGTTTGGTAGCCGCATTATCCTTTTCAGAATCATTAATGACGATGATGACCTCTACATCGCAAGTTGGTGTTGTACATTTTTGTAACGAAAGTAGTGTTCTCAAAACTTCTGGTTCATCGTAACAAGGTATGACCACAATCATTCCCAACACTAGTGATGGTCGATTGGTGATTAACGGGGCATAAAGTGAGCGTTTTTGTAAGTATGGTGTCAACTATTTTATTGATTTTTTTTTGTTACATTGCACAAAATAACGTCTATTGATTTATGCTGAATCGAAAAATTTTAATTGAAGCTCAATATTTCCCAAATATACAGTTTTGCTCCAAATGGTTTCTATATCCAACTATGGAAATTGAACAACACGAGCATTACAGTAAAGGCAGTTATCGTAATCGCTGTCATATTGTAACAGCCAACGGTATTCAGCGATTGACGATCCCTTTAGAAAAGGGTAAAAATGAGCAAATGTCGATCCGAGATGTTCGCATTTCGACACATACCAAATGGCAAAACCATCATTTCAAAAGTATTCAAACAGCATATCGAAGTGCGCCCTTCTATGAATATTATATAGATACCATTCAACCTTTTTTTGATAAAAAATATGATTTTCTATTTGATTTGAATGTAGAAATTATTGAAACATTGATGCATATTATTCCAAACGAATCGCAACTTACTTTGAATACAGCATATTTAAAATCAACAGAAGTTAATGGCGCTATAAATGATTTTAGAAATAAAATTTCACCCAAAGCACACAAAAACATACCTGATCCAACTTTTAAAAACATAGCATATCATCAAGTGTTTAATGAAAAACAAGGCTTTGTAGAAAATCTAAGTATCTTAGATATGATTTTTAATCTTGGCCCCGAAACGAGTTTGCGTTTGGAAGAATCAATAAATATGACTTTTCAAAAATAGACCGTCTAAATCAAAGATCAATACATCGAAAAATAAAACCATCCAATGGATCACATACTAAATAATCAACTCAATACCTATAGAATTCAGATTGATGAAATTGTCAAGAATTTACATGAATTGACGACACAAATTGGACATCAAGAATTGGCTGCAACGGTCAGCGATCTTCGTAGTCGGATCAAAGAACCGTTTATGTTTGTGATTGTCGGTGAAGTGAAAGCAGGTAAAAGTAGCTTTATCAATGCCCTTTTAGAAACAGGTGAAGAAATCTGCAAAGTCGCTCCGCAACCTATGACGGATACGATTCAACAAATTGTATATGGTGAAAAAGAAGAAACGATAGTTATCAATGAACATTTAAAACGCATTTTTCAACCCATTGACATCTTAAAAGAAATTGCAATCGTTGATACACCTGGAACGAATGCTATTATTGACCACCACCAAGAAATAACAGAGAGTTTTATTCCTGCTTCCGATTTGATTGTATTTGTCTTTGAGGCTAAAAACCCTTATCGTCAGTCTTCTTGGGATTTTTTCGATTATATCAATGATGAATGGCGTAAAAAAATCATCTTCGTACTACAACAAAAAGATTTATTATCAGATTCTGATTTGCAAGTAAACATTAAAGGAGTAAAAGATTATGCTATTAAAAAAGGTATATCTGATCCAAATATTTTTGCTGTTTCAGCTAAAGATGACCTTGAAGGGAAAACCGATATTTCTGGTTTTGATACGGTTAGAACTTTTATCAAAGAAAATATTACGGGAGGAAAAGCACCTATTTTGAAATTACAAAACAATATCGCCACCTCACAGAACATTAATACTCGTATCTTTAATGGCTTGGAAACTCGAAAACGGCAGTATAAAGCGGATGTATTGTTTAGGAAGGATATTCAACATACACTCGATGAGCAAGAGGTGAAGACCAATAAACAAGTCGATGTATTAGTAGAAAATTTAATTGCTGCTTACGATCGAAATACTGGAAAAACAGCAGATGAATTAGCTGAAGGTTTACAGTTTTTCTCATTGGTCAAACGTTCCTTTTCTTCCATTTTTAGTAAAAAAGAATCTGCTAAAGACTGGCTGAACAGCTTGGCTGGAAATTTAGAAAACAACCTAAATACAGATTTAAAAGAAAAACTTAATTCGGGGGTGTTGGACATTGCAGATAGTATACAACAAATGGCAAAGCTAATTGATTTGAAAATTAAAAATAGCGATACCATTCTAAAAAACGATCACGATATTTTTAGTGATATAGCCGAAAAACGCATGAATGTGCTTCGTGATTTGCAAGATACTTTTGCTGATTTTCTCAAAAAATCAGAAAATTTTACAGACAGTAGTTTGTTTCCAGAAAAGAATACAATTTCACCGAATTTGGCAAAAGGAAGCGGTGTTGCAGTAGTCGGTCTTATATTAACGACCTTGACGAATATGACTGTTTTGGATGTGACAGGTGGTATTTTAACCGCTGTCGGATTCTTGTTTGCTGGGGTTTCCGTTTCGTTTCAACGACGTAAAATCATTGACGGATTCAATACGGAAATCGCTAAAGGTCGTTTAAATTTACAGGAAGAAGTATCTCAAAAAATAAAGGCTTATGTCGCAACAATTAAAGATAAAATAGATACTAATTTCCATAAATTTGATAACCTATTAGTAAACGAAGAGATTCAAATTCAGCATCTTCAAGATCAATATAATTCTATAGAAACTCGTATAGAAAATCTATCTAAAGAACTAGCTAATCAAGTAATCTAAAGATATGAAATTACAAGATAATTCGGAAATTAAAGAAATCTTAGATCAATTAGAACATGGTTTGATTGATTATATGCCTGATGCTAGTTACAAGAAATCAGACGTAAATCGCTGTATGTCAATCATTAACGACTACCTTCAACGTATTGGAAACGCTAAGTCTAGTACCGAAGGAATGAAGATTGTTGAGAACACGGTTGTTGCACTTAATCATCTAAACGAAGAAACGGAATATGAACTCATTGAAACAGATCAACGAGAAGATATTTGTGAAATAATTATTCTTGCTGGCAATATCAAAGGCTTTAATGATCGTGATGAAGATATAACTGAGGAATGGCGGGATTGGTAAACGCCAATCGCTTAATACTACTTCAAGCGATCGGCAAATAACTTTTTGAACTTCTGTACCTTCGGAGAAACAACATACACACAATAAGGATTACGCTCCCCTACTCGTTTAAAATAATTCTGATGATATTCCTCCGCTTCGTAATAATTGGTCAATGGTGTAATCTCGGTAACTATCGGATTATCCCAAACACCTGATTCTTCAATTGCTTTTTTGGACGCCAATGCTAGTTGGTGCTGCTCCTCGTTTTGATAAAAAATAGCGGAACGATATTGTGGTCCAATATCGTTTCCTTGACGGTTCAAGGTGGTTGGATCATGAGTTACCCAAAAGATTTCTAATAATTCTCGATATGAAATGACTGATGGATCATATGTTATATGAACTACCTCAGCATGACCCGTTGTTTTGGTACAAACCTGTTCATACGTTGGATTTTCAACATGACCACCTGCATAACCCGATACGACACTCTCGATGCCTTTTATATCTTGAAAAATGGCTTCTGTACACCAAAAACAACCCGTCCCAAATATCGCTGATTCCATGAATTATTTATTTTTAAATGATTTCTTTATACAACTAAAAAGAGCACCCAAAAGTTTATTGGATGCTCTTTTTAGGACATTATAATTATAGAATTTTAATCCAATCCAGAGAAATTGAAGGATAAACGACCACATTGACGATTTTCGGCTGAATAGTCCTTTTCGTAACGATAACTTTTTGCCAAACTTTCTGCTTTTGCAACTACATAAGGCGTGTAAATTGTAGATTCATCTTCATTATATTCTGCAAAAACGACCTTTCCGTCTTTGCTAATACACAAATTGATAACTACCTTTCCGTTCTCTTCACTCAAAGCATTAATTTCTCTATTAGAAGGACGGGTAATAACTTTTCTTGAAATCAAACCATCGCCGCCAAAATCATCCCCGCTTTCACCAGAATCTGCTTTCCCGTCCGTATCAGAGTCTCCTGTTTCAGAACTTCCCTGATCGCCTTCACCTGGTGTTGCAGAATCTCCATCTTGGTCAGAGTCAGCTTCCCCCGATCCTGTACCCTCATCAGCACCGATCACCTCACCTTCATCTTCATATTTTTCTTCAAAATAATCTTCGATAGATTCTTCGTACACTTCTTCTGCCTCATCCTCAAAAACTTCTTCAACAGGTTCTTCCACCACCTCTTCTACTTCCTCTACCACCTCTTCTACTGGTTCTGGAACGGGATCAGGTTCAGGAATTTTAATTGGTGTGGTCTTTAGCGTTGGTTCTTTACTATTATCTAATAAGACAGGTTTCTTTTTCTTAGGTGTTTCCAACTTTTTAGGCGTTGGAGTTTTTTTCACAGGCTTTTTAGGCTCTGGCTTGGGTTTCGGTTTTGGTTCGGTCTTAGGTACAGGTTTTTTGGTCGGTTTCTTTTTTCCTTTTTTTGCTGCACTCGCTTGTTTTGCAGAGGATTTTGCAGCAGCAGCATAAAAGTCCTTATCAAACTCTAAAGTGATGACCTTATCATATTTTTGTTCGACTTGTAGTTTACTACTCATGAACGGAAAAATGAGTAGAATTAAAAAAAGTAAAAGTAAAAGAATAGACCATCGTCGTGCTTTTCGCTTGTCCTTTTTCTCTTGCTCCCGACTAAGTGCATGTGACATCATAAATTATAGTTCTAATGCGAAGGTTTTTATTTGTAAACGGATAGATACCCAAAAATAGTATAATTTGAGACATTTTGCATCGTTTTTGGGAATTGATTAACAGACAAATTTAAAATTTAAGAGATAAATAAATCAGTTTGTAGTCATGAATAATCAAATATAATCCTCTATGTTTTTTATATAGGTAATTTAGTAACGATCAAATAATAACTACCGCATCTTGCTTATGATCTTTTAAAGCCATATTTCGTTGAAAAGCCTCCTCGAGGAGTCAGGACAGGCAATGATAGCTAGGCTATTCCTATGTTTTTCGCCTCATCTGACTTCAAAATTTCTATTTCAAGATGTCGGACTTATTTT
>JAHDFQ010000073.1 GCA_020628085.1 Saprospiraceae bacterium | reverse complement strand
TGCAACACCCCAACATTAAATTTCTCCACAGGCGCATTATTGGCTGCTTCAATACCCATAGAAATAACCCGTCGAGTGTCCATAGGGTCAATGATTGCATCGAGCCATAACCGAGCAGCAGCATAATACGGCGTAGTTTGTTCGTCGTATTTAGCTTTGACCTCTTCAAATAAACGTTTTTCTTCTTCGGGTTGAGGTGCTTGACCTTTATTTTTTAGGCTTTGAACTTGAATTTGAGTCAACACTTTAGCAGCCTGCGAACCACCCATGACGGCTACTTTTGCTGTTGGCCAACCGACAATCAAACGTGGATCGTAAGCTTTACCACACATCGCATAATTACCTGCACCATAGGAATTTCCTAAAATAATAGTGAATTTGGGAACAGTAGAATTAGAAACGGCACTCACCATTTTTGCACCGTCTTTGATAATGCCACCATGTTCAGAACGAGTACCTACCATGAAACCCGTTACATCGTGCATAAATACTAACGGAATTTTCTTTTGATTACAATTCATAATAAAACGAGCCGCTTTATCAGCTGAATCCGAATAAATCACACCACCAAACTGCATTTCACCTTTTGCTGTTTTGACCACCTGACGATTATTCATCACGATTCCAACTGCCCAGCCTTCAATGCGAGCATATGCTGTAATAATGGTTTGTCCATATCCTTTTTTATATTCTGTAAATTCCGAATCATCCACCAAACGTTTTAAAATCTCATAAGAATCATAAGGTTTTGCTGGATTTTCAGGAAAAAGACCAGGGATTTCTTTTGGATTTAGCTTTGGTGGTTGTGCTTCTTTTTTATCAAAACCAGCTTTGTCAAAATGCCCCATTTTATCCATTAAATCACGGATAGTATCGAGACATTCTTTGTCATCTTTCATTTTATAATCCGTTACACCCGATATTTCGGTTTGCGTTGTTGCGCCACCAAGCGTTTCTTTATCTGCACTTTCACCAATAGCCGCTTTCACCAAGTATGGTCCAGCTAGGAAAATAGAACCCGTTTTATCTACAATTAAAGCTTCGTCGGACATAATTGGTAAATAAGCACCACCTGCAACACAACTTCCCATGATGGCAGCAATTTGTGGAATCCCTTTACTCGACATAATAGCATTATTTCTAAAAATACGACCAAAGTGTTCTTTATCTGCGAAAATCTCGTCTTGCATGGGTAAATAAACCCCTGCGCTATCCACCAAATAAATAACAGGAAGCCGATTTTCCATGGCAATTTCTTGCGCTCGAAGGTTCTTTTTACCAGTTACAGGAAACCAAGCACCTGCCTTGACTGTCGCATCATTGGCTACAATCATACATTGGCGTCCTGACACATAACCAATACCCGTGATAACACCTGCGGCGGGACAACCACCGTGTTCTTCATACATTCCATAACCAGCAAACGCTCCGATTTCTAGAAAATCCGTTTCATCGTCAATTAAGTAATTAACTCGCTCTCTTGCTGTTAATTTGCCTTTGGCGTGTTGTTTTTCTATCTTCTTCTTTCCACCACCTAAATATATACGTTCTAAACGTCGATTCATTCTCGCCACTGCTAAGTGCATGGCATCTTCATTCTTGCTAACTTCTATATCTATTTTTGTCATATCGGTAATTAAGTCTTATGTATTTTGATTTCAACAAAAATAAGAAACTAAATCTTGAAAAGAAAAGAATCTTTAAAAACAGCATGGAGAATACTTATATTTGTAAATAAGGATTTAGATCTTAATATCTAACTAGTCTATATTTTTAAGAAATGAAACGTATACAATTATTTGAATTCGAAGATTTTAATTGGTTGCCTGATACAATCAGAACTAGCCTAACTAATTTAATTGTCGTCTTACATCGTCTCCTAGGCACAGCTGATGTTATTACGAGTTTGATACAAAAAGTGCGTTCCAATCATGAGTTTTCACAAGTAGTTGATTTGGGTTCAGGATCGGGTGGTGCGATGTTAGAAGTAGCAGAACAACTAAATGAAGAGGAAAAGGATGCTGTTGATTTTCTGTTAACGGATTTACATCCAAATGCAGATTTAGTTCAAAAAATTAACGCCCGACAATTACCCAATCTTCACTATCTTAAAACATCTGTCAATGCGACTGATTTTGAGCAAACACCTGAAGGACTAAAGACGATGGTCAATAGTTTTCATCATATGCCACCAGAAACGGCAAAGAAAATTTTGAAATCCGCGCAAGACAATCGAGAAGCGATTTTGATTTATGAAATCGGTGAAAACTTCGTGCCGACAATTTTATGGTGGCTTCTGTTACCGTTATCTTTGGTAATTTTGATTATCATGAGTTTGGTGATGACTCTTTTTGTGCGTCCACTGACGTTTAAACAATTGTTTTTTACCTACCTCATTCCAATTGTACCATTGATCTATGCGTGGGACGGACAAGCCTCGACTATGCGAACGTACACTTTTGATGATATCAAGTTCTTAATTCAAGATTTTGAAAACGAAAGCTATCATTGGGAGATTGAAAAGGCGTTGAAGCCAAATGGGAAAGCACTTGGATATTACATCATGGGCTATCCAAAGTAGCATTTGAAGATTGCTGCTGAATGATTTTTTTAACCAATACAATTTGACCTAAATGATAATGTACATGTTCAACAATGCCTTGTAAATTTCGATAATAGTTACCATATTTAGGATCAACAAAATCTTCCCAAAGTTGCTCATGCGGTAACTTTTCTATCAGCTGGGCGAAGGTTTCACCATCTTGCCAGACGGTTTCTAAAAAGGCATCCCAATCCTTTTGTGATTCAATAGGTGGATGCGAAAAACTATATTCATCTTTTGCTCTAAGTGGCTGACCTTGAAGTACTTTTATATCTTCATGTATATAATAGTTCAGGTGGTAGACCAAAACTGCAATAGTGTTTAAATCATAAACGTGGGTAGTAGCTTGTTGCCAAGTAACATCTTTTAGTTGATCTTTTAAGTTAGAAGCTGTCCAGTTTCCACCAAAATAGACCTGTCTAAGGTGTTTGGCAATGTGAGAAACAGTATTCATTTACAGAAGCTGATTTAAAATTTATAAAACTTGTATCAGAGTAAAGATACCAAATCCAAGCATTATGATAGCTGCCATAATACCTAAAGGCAGAAACGCTTTTTTGGTCAAATCAAGCGTTTTTTCGATACCGTAGCGGTGTACCCACATTCGTCCTTTGGGATTGGACTCTAAATACTGTATCAATTTATCCTCGTTTTGAATCATGTTTAAATTATGAAAAAGAAAATAACTACCTGCAATAGTTAAAATGATGGGTAAGATAAACAGTTCCATGAATGATGATTTATGTAGGTTTGTAATATTATGAACATTATCACCAAACAATATAGCTGTTTATAGTTTAATTTCAAAATAAAAAAGGGTTATCTAGTGTTATTCAGATGATTATAGTATTATTTTTTATTAGTGTATATTTTAATATTGTTTTTCCCACTTATTTATCTGAAACTAAAATCAATTTGTAACAACAAAATATTATTTTTCGATGTTGTAACATCAAAAAACATAAATTATGCGCTCATTTTACCCTTTTATAGCTTTGTTTATCATGCTTACTGCTTGTCGACCGATTCTTCAAGACACAACGAACAAAGCAGTTCAAGTTTCTAACAACAATACGGTTCAAACACTTGATCCTGAATATTGGTATCAAGGAAAAGCAGAGATTAATACTTATGAATTGAAGCAATCTCGATATGGCGAAATCCGTGACGGACATGCTGTTTTGGTATTTGTAACAGAAGATTTTTTGACGGATAAGCAGGTCAAAAATGATAATTATACAAATCCGAATTCTACCCCAATTTTAAAAACGAATTATCTCAAAAGATTTACAACAGGAATTTATGATTACTCGATTATGAGTTCTGTTTTTACACCCGTTGACGTTGCCAAACATCCTCAGACACTCAAAGTGACGACGAGTGTACAAGATTGGTGTGGACAATCATTTATGCAGTTGAATCATCGGAAAGGAAAATACAACATTCAACAAAATTCATATTTTGAATCGGAGGGCGATCAAGAGGTTTCAATCCCAACAGTCATATTAGAGGACGAAATCTTTAATCGAATTCGCTTAAATCCTAATGCGATTCCAACAGGAAAAGTACAAGTTTTACCTGCTACACATGTTATTCAATTAATGCACTTAAAAAATGAAGCACAAGATGCTGTTATTACCAAATCTAGCGATATTAAAAAGAATAATGTAGCCTCAAATATTCAAAAACTGACGATAGAATACCCGAAACTAGAACGAATTGTGGAGATCGTTTATGAAGGTAATGCACCTCACAAAATCAAAGAATGGTCAGATACGTTTACTGCCTTAAACGGAGAAAAAATGACTACTTCTGCACGTCTTAAGGAAACAATGATGACGGATTATTGGTCTAAAAATGGAGTGAAAGATCAGAAATTGAGGAAAGAATTAGGTTTGTAGAAAGGCAAAGGTGTCCATCAATTTAAATAAATTAAAATATATGCTTTGAAATCTAATTTAAAAGCTATATATTTGAATTATAAGAACTTAAAGTACATTTCAGAGATTCCTTTCACTTACATATTTCCCTTTCTTTTCTTCTAAATAGGATTTCCCTATTTTTTAATATTTATACATCATTTTAACTAAAGTCACATGAAAAAACCACTATTCTTAATTGCATTTCTATGTTCTTTTTTGAATCTTTTTGCACAACAGCAATGGGTTAATTTTACAAATGGATTAACGATCAATGACCTCATAGAGTATGATGATACTCTTTGGGCCGCAACCACGGGTGGACTAGTCAAAATTAATTTAGAAAATAATCAGCGTACTTTTTACAATCGGGGTAATTCGAAGATTCCTAGTAATAATGTATTAGACATACAATTAGATGCTGAGAATCAACTTTGGGTATCCACTGACTTGGGAACAGGTAAATTGACTGAAGGAAACTGGGAGCTATTTTATAATACATCAGGTTTACTACGATTGAACACAGCTGGACAAATGGTTGTAGTTGATCAAAATTCAATCTCTACTTGGAATGGATTTTCTTTTGAGAAGGAATATATTGTTGAAGTTTATCAACAGTTAAATGATTGTCAAATTAGTCAAGATAACGGAGAAATATGGTGGACATATTCTACTTATGGAGAGTATTCTATCTATCACTATAATAATGATTTAGAACTTTTAGAGTACAATAATGACAATTCTACTTTACCAGACTTCTCAGTGAGCCAGAACCCACTTATCATTGACGATCAACAAAGAGTTTGGGTTGGAAACGACTGTGGGTTATTTAGATATGAAGAAGATGAATGGCTTAATATCTCAAGTTTCGATTATCCAACAGGAAATTATAATTTTTTGAAAATTGATAAGAATGGAGATATTTGGTCTGCTGTAAATACATTTAGCTTTTGTAGTTTTATAGATGAGTCTCCTGTAAATTATTTAATTAAAACGTATCAAGATGGTTCTTTTGATCAGTACGAGATACCTTATGATATCAGTGTAAATGGAGGGATTCGATCACTAGATATTATAGATGGAGATACACCAGCAATTTACGTCGGAACAACAAAAAATGGCTTATGGAAATATGATTTCTCTGAATGGACTTTTATAGATACCTCCATTCCAACTCCTATTCATAATTCGATTAGAGAGATTTATGTTGATGGAGATGAAACCTATGTTTTAGGCGGTACAAATTATTTAGCTGACGATTATAAAATGACCGTTATAGGTCCTGATAGCTGGGTAAATTATGATACTGATAATCCATGGACGGATGTTGTAGAAGAATTACCGAAAAAAATTATAGGACGACATTTAGATACTCTATGGGCTTATGGAAATTCTATATTACTAGGAGGGGTTGATGGTGAATGGAATAAACGGTCATTTCCAGATTTACTTGAAGATGTTGACGAAGACAACTCTCTAATTTACTATGTGTCGAATAAAGAAAAATGGATATTGAATAATTCAAATAGCTTTCTTTTTTACAAAGTACCAGATAGAGATTGGCAAATTTTTAGTAGTGATGAACATGGTGCAGTAGGAGGTGGATTTAGAAGATTTTTCACTGATCCTAATACAGGATTTTTCTGGTTAGCTTCTTACAGTGGTTTATCTTATTTTGATAAAGAAAACTGGCATATCATAGATGTTTCTAATTGTGGACAATACCCCGCAGTAAATGACATAGAAGTTGATGAAAATGGAATTATTTGGGGTGTTACGAGTAGGTCTGTATTTAAAATCAATAAAGATACTGCGGTGATTATACCGACAGATGAATTTGTTGTTGATTTAAATCATCCACTTCTTACCGATAATCCAACTTTTATTAATGTAGAAAAAGATAATGAAGGAGCAATTTGGGTGAGTCATAAAAGAGGCATTGCACAACTTAACGCTGATGAAGAATGGATGATGCTCAATCATAAAAATTCTGGTGTACAAAATGGAATAATAACTCATTTTGAAATAGATGAAATGAACAACTTTTGGCTCGGTTCAAACGAAGGTGGACTGGCAGTTTACAATGCAAATGGACTTCCAGATTTTCTTTCTGGTGCTACCTCTACTTCTGTAGAAGTAACTAAAGAAATGGATACCAATAGAACTATTACAGCTTCTCCAAATCCTGTTTCAAGAAATCAAGCGATCACGTTTGATATACATATAGAAGGACAAGTTGAACCTTTGATAGCATCCATCTATAATCTGCAAGGTCAACTGATATTACAGGACAAATGCAAGATACATCAAAACAATTTTACCATCAAAGGAGTACCATTCGCAGGAATTTACTTCTTACACATTAGAACAAATCAGGGTGTAATAACAACCAAGTTTATAGTAGAATAAAACGTATTTTCATTTTGAATAATAGCCATAGAAAAAGGAGTCAGTTTGTTCTGATTCCTTTTTGTAATTAGTGAATTTTTTAGCCATGTAGTTTGATAACTTAAAGACTTTCGTTAGTTTGGTATCTGAATTAGGATGTATTTTAACGTTTACACCAATCTAAAACCAAATTTGATGAAATTCAAAATTTTATTTTCCTTCTTATACCTTATTTTTTGCTTTTCTTGTGGTACAGATTCCACTTCTGAATCACAATTTCAACGTGCGCAGCAACCATGGGTTTTTCGATCTGTTTTGGACGAAACACCACGAGTTGTAACCCTTGCTTTGAATGATAATTTATGGGCGGCTTACAATACCAATACTTGTGCATTATACAAGATTTGGAAAGGATTTGTCAATCTCGACGGAGCGGTTTATACCACGGTTCATGGCCCACAACCGACTTCTGTAGGGAATGCTTACTTCGTAAATCAGCACGATCATCCATGGTCAGTTTCATTGAATGGAAAAGATCAAGCAATCTCGAAAGTACAGTATCGAGGTCATCGTTATCAAAATGGACAAGCTCATTTAAACTATGAAATTCAACTTCAAAATGGCGATCAAATAGAACTATCCGAACAACCCGAATATGTCCAAAAAGGCGATGGAATTAATGGTTTTGAGCGTATTTATTCAATTAAAAATAATCCAAAAAATTATGAAGTCGTATTAAAAACGAATGCCAGTTCCGTTGCATTAGAAAGTAGTATCGAAACGGATGGAAATCTGAAAATTCTAAATACTTCTCCTCGAAATGTGAAAAATATTTCTGGTTTAGATGTAGATGCTACACTGATATTAAACAATGATAAAACAACCTTGACGACATGGTTCGTAAAAAAACCATTGATTGAAAATACAAACAAAATTAAAGGTGCAGAAGATGAAGAAGAACGCCCACTTGGATTTCGACTAATTGCCCGAAGTGATTGTAAATCTTGTCACAATACATACAATAAAACAGTTGGGCCCGCTTACCTAGATATTGCTCGAAAATACGATAATACACCTGAAAATGTAGCGATGTTGGCCAACAAAGTCAAACATGGTGGTGGCGGTGTTTGGGGAACAGCAGTGATGACGGCACATGCTGATCTAGATGATGGAGTCATTAATTCTATGGTCGAATATGTCATGAGTTTGGATGCTGAGGAAGAGGCGAAAAAGAAGAAAGATCAAAAACAAAATGCCTCAAAAGAGATCGTTTATATTGATGCAGATACCAAGATAGAATCAAGTGATATGTTGCCTGGTGTATTGATGAAATATGTACAATTTGAAAATACAGATACAGGGCGTTTGGATGACATGGATTTTGGTAAAAAGCCAAGTTTTGAAGGGATTGTTCCTAACATTGATATTACCGATCAAGACCTGGCTTGGGCAGGTGATGATTTTGGTTTTGAAATAACGGGATATATAGAAATTCCAAAAGATAATAATTATGTTTTTCGTTTAATTAGCGATGACGGTTCTCGTTTATATATTGATGGAAACCCTGTGATTGACCACGACGGTTGGCATGGGGCATCTGCTAAAGACGGAGAATTAGCACTTAAAAAAGGTTTTCACCCATTTAAAATTATTTATTTTCAGGGAGCTGGTGGTAAAAGCCTCCGATTTTACTGGCGATCTTTCGACGACCCATTATTCAAAATTATTCCAGCAAGTTCGCTCTCACATCATAAAGATAATCAAGCACCTAATAGTAACATTAAAACACCACCTTTAGCAGCATCCATCAAAATTCCTGGTGATGGTCATCCTTTGGAAAAGGTACATCCGAGCTATGATATTTTTCAAGCTCGACCCAATACGTTTTTACCTAAAGTTGGTGGTATAGACTTCCTTTCAGACGGTCGAATGGTGGTCAGTACTTGGGATCCTGCGGGAACAGTTTATGTGTTAGATAATGTGCTTGGTGATGATCCAGAAAAGATTACGGTTACACCAATTGCTTCTGGTTTTGCTGAACCGCTGGGGGTAAAAGTAGTCAATGACGAGATTTATATTTTACAAAAGCAAGAATTGACCAAGCTAATTGACCATGACGGAGACGGACAAATGGACGAGTACAAAGTCATGAGTAATGACTGGGATGTATCTGATAATTTTCATGAGTTTGCCTTTGGTTTGGTTGAAAAAGACGGTTGGTTATACGGTAATTTAGCTATCGGAATCATGCCTGGTGGTGCAAGTGCAAAAAATCAACCCAAACAGCGTGGAAATACGTTTAGAGTGAATATTAATACGGGTCAAACAGAGTATATCACTACTGGAATGCGGACGCCTAACGGCATTGGAATTGGTGTAGATAACGAAATTTTTGTAGCGGATAATCAAGGTGATTGGTTGCCAGCTAGCAAAATCATGCACGTCCAAAAAGGAGCTTGGTTTGGCTCACGAGCAGTTGATTATGAAGGAACTGCGGACTTAACAGAAACAAAGCCTTTAGTATGGTTACCACAAGATGAAATCGGAAATTCTCCAAGTACGCCATTATATCTCAATGATGGTCGTTATAAAGGTCAAATGATTCATGGCGAGGTGACCAATGGAGGTGTAAAACGTGTTTTTGTAGAAAAGGTTAACGGTGCATATCAAGGTTGTGTATTTCGCTTCATTCAAGGCTTAGAATCGGGTGTTAATCGGATTCAGTGGGGACCAGATGGTAGCTTGTATGCAGGTGGTGTGGGTTCTACAGGGAATTGGGGACACACGGGCAAATTATGGTATGGTTTGCAACGTTTAAAGTATAATGATAAGCCTGTTTTTGAAATGTTAGCCGTTCGAGCGAAGTCCAACGGAATCGAAATTGAATTTACCGAACCACTCCGAGAAGGCGATGGTTGGGATGCTAATGCTTATGATATTCAACAATGGTATTATCAACCAACAAAAGAATACGGCGGACCAAAACTAGACGAAACAAAGCTCAATATTCGTTCTGTCAACGTGTCTGATGATCGTAAAAAAGTCTTTTTAGAACTAGATGGTATGAAAGAAAATCATGTCGTATATGTTCACTTATTAGATCATTGGTTGAGTGCAAATAACAACGGATTATGGTCAACAGAAGCTTGGTATACGATGAATGCTATTCCTGAAAACACAAAAGGATTTTTTGCTACACAACCTACTCCGAAAGTTCAAAATACATTAACTCAAAGTGAAAAAGCGGCAGGTTGGAAACTCCTTTTTGATGGAAAAACAACGGATGGATGGCGCAATTATCGCAAAGAGACGATTGGCTCAAGCTGGAAAGTTGAAGATGGTGCTTTGATGTTGGATGTGGTCAAAAAAGATGATGGTGGATGGCAAGCCAAAGACGGTGGAGACATTGTTTACGATCAAGTTTTTGAAAACTATGAATTTGAAATTGAATGGAAAATACAGGCATGTGGAAACAGTGGAATCATGTATAATGTGGAAGAATCTGAAGCCTACGATTATCCTTGGATGACGGGACCAGAAATGCAAGTTTTAGATAATACATGTCATCCTGACGCTCGTATTCCAAAGCATCGTGCAGCCGATTTATACGATTTGATTTCTTGTGAATTTGAAACCGTTAAACCAGCAGGTGAATGGAATCAAGCTCGTTTGGTCGTTGATAACGGACAGGTAGAACATTGGCTAAATGGCTATAAACTAGTCGAATACGAATTATGGACAGATGAATTTAAGGCGATGCTTGCCAAAAGTAAATGGAAAGATTTTCCAGATTTTGGAACAAAGAAAAAAGGCAAAATCGCCCTTCAAGATCACGGTGATCGGGTTTGGTTTAGAAATATAAAAATCCGAGAAATAAAGTAACGAAATAGCATATAAAGTGAGGTGTTGACTCCAGTCAACACCTCACTTGTTTCACACTAAATTTGTATGAAAAATAGTATCATATTATTAGTAATTGTTTTGATGGGAATTGGTGTATGGTATCTACTGACCCAGCCCATTGCAGCACCAAAAAATGTGCAAAATAAAGCTCTAAGTACTGAAAAAGTAGATCAACAAGAAGCTATTGAGCTATCTGTGGAAAGGCAGAAAAATGTCGTTTCAAAATCAAAATCAGTTCCTAAAAACATAACTGAAAAGACTACTTCTCAAGGAAAAACGATTACTCATTTTTATGATTACGGTACATACGAAAAACTAGAAGTAAATGTCTTAGAAAACCGTCAATTAGCTAAAAAAATGGCTCAAAAACCAAAAACGTTTAAGTATGTTGGTAAGAAGCCACCAAAGAACTGGGAAGTCCGTTTTTACAACCAATTTCTACAAACCAGAGAAGATGAAAATATACTCGATCAGTTGGTGGCACAGTTCCAACAACAGGCTAAATATATAGGTGTCACGCCCGTAGAATTAGCAGTTGCCTATGTCCAAGGAGCTATTGAATATGATTTTGATAAAGCTGAAAAAACTGAGTTTTTGCTACAATATCCGTATGAAACGATTTATCGAAAAAAGGGTGTTTGTGCCGATAAAACGCTACTATTAAGCAAGCTACTGACTCTGATGGATTATAAACACGTGTTGATGGAATTTCCAAAGGCAAATCACATGGCATTGGGCTTAAAAGTACCTCAAAAATATGATGATTTTGGCTCTGGTTATGCCTTCGTCGAAACGACAGATTATGCCAATATCGGTGAAATTCCTAAAAACTACATTCAAGGTATTCAAATCCAGGAAAAACCTGTTTTAATACCTCCAAAATACAATGGAAAACGCACTTTTATTCAGATGGGAGATTATGAAAAACGTATCAAAAAACAAGTCGAAAAATATGGTGATGCATTCAAATATGGAACTTCAAAACAAAAACAAATTGCCATTACTTTAAAAGAATTAGAACAAAAAATAGAAAGCTTAGAAGCCAAACACGATCGCAATCAATGTGCAGAAAGTACCGTCAAAACAGAGGTGGAATTTCAAGCCTGCAAAGCATTAACAAATGAAATCAACGCACTCATAGATTCCTTAAATCTGAATCGTAGAGCTTTCAATGCTGCAAAACGAAAACAATGATAAGAGTTGCTTGTTTCAGCTAAGAAGTTCATTAAATCTACTATATTTGTGCTTCCTTAAATTCAAACCATTATGGCGAAAAAATCACTAAAAGAAGAAGCATTAGAATATCATGCGAAAGGGCGACCTGGAAAGATTGAGGTTATTCCAACCAAGGCAACTTCCAATCAAAGAGACTTGTCATTGGCATATTCTCCTGGTGTTGCAGAACCTTGCTTAGCAATTAAAGAGAATCCTTCAGACGTTTATAAATATACAGCTAAAGGTAATTTAGTTGCTGTTATTAGTAACGGAACAGCCGTTTTAGGTTTGGGAGATTTAGGCCCCGCAGCGAGTAAACCTGTGATGGAAGGAAAGGGCTTATTATTCAAAATTTATGCAGATATTGACTGCTTTGATTTAGAATTAGATACCACAAATGTAGACGAGTTTATCCGAACCGTCAAGATATTAGAACCTACTTTTGGTGGTGTTAACCTCGAAGATATTTCCGCTCCCGATGCTTTTGAAATCGAAGAACGACTCAAAAAAGAGTTGAATATTCCCGTCATGCACGACGATCAGCACGGAACAGCAATCATTAGTGGTGCTGCTTTGTTGAATGCGTTGGAGTTGGTCGGTAAAAAAATTAGTGAAGTTAAATTAGTAGTGAATGGGGCAGGGGCATCAGCTATTTCTTGTACTAAAATATATAAATCTTTGGGTGCGAAACCTGAGAATATCTTCATGTATGATAGCAAGGGTTTGATTCATTCCGATAGAGATAATCTGAACGGTAAGAAACCAGAAATGGTTAATAATACGGTTCCAATGAATACCTCTTTAGCTGATATTTTGAAAGGGGCAGATGTATTTGTGGGCTTGTCAAGAGGTAATATTTTATCGAAAGAAATGGCGAGCCAAATGGCAGATGATTGTATCATTTTTGCCATGGCAAACCCTGATCCTGAAATCAGCTATGAAGATGCTAAAATTGCACGACCAAATTGTATTATGGCAACAGGTCGATCTGATTATCCTAATCAGGTCAATAATGTTCTAGGATTTCCATTTATTTTCCGAGGAGCTTTAGATGTTCGAGCAACAGAAATTAATGAAGAAATGAAGCTCGCAGCCGTTTATGCACTAGCTGATTTAGCGAAAAAACCAGTTCCCGACATTGTCAATATGGCGTATGGAAATACCAATCTTAAATTTGGTAATAATTATATCATTCCTAAACCTGTTGACCCTCGTTTAATAACGGAAGTTGCACCCGCAGTTGCCCGTGCTGCTATGGAATCTGGTGTTGCACAAAACCCGATCAAAGACTGGGAAGCCTACGAATTAGAATTAGCCAATCGCCTCGGAAATGACAATACGATTTCTAAAATTATAGAAACAAAAGCAAAGCAAGACATCAAGCGAGTAGTGTTTGCAGATGCTGAAAATTTATCCGTATTAAAAGCTGCTCAAATCGTTTTAGATGAAGGCATTGCACAACCCATTTTACTTGGAAACCACAAACGGATTCAAGCTATTATTGATGAATTTAAGTTGAGTATTCCTGATGTACAGATCATTGACACACTCAATCCTCAAAGCGAAAAAGAAGTCCAATTATTAGAAGAATATGGCGAGGCTTTCTTCAAAAAACGGCAGCGTAAAGGAATCAATGCATCAGAAGCAAAAGATTCTATGAGAAGCCGAAGTTTTTATGGTGCTATGATGGTAGAACAGGGTGATGCAGATGCGATGATCGGTGGGTTGACCAAAAAATTTCCATACACCGTTCGTCCAGCTTTACAGATTATCGGAGCAAGAGAAGATGTCAGAAAAGTAGCTGGTTTACATATTGTTATGACTAAAATGGGACCATTATTCGTTGCGGACACAACAATCAATCATCATCTTACACCAGAAGATATTGCTGACGTGACGGAATTAGTGGCAGATCAAGTCCGAATGTTTGATATTGAACCAAGAATTGCTTTGTTGACCTATTCTAATTTTGGATCTGTTCCAGACGGAGAATCCGCCGTATTGATGCGTAAAGCAACTAGCATTCTTCACGAACGTCATCCTGACCTAAAAGTGGATGGAGAAATGCAAGCCCACATGGCACTCGATCCGTCTATTCGAGAACAATTCTATCCATTTACCAAACTAGGAAAACAAGCGGCCAACACTCTTATTTTCCCGAATCTTTCTTCTGCCAATATTACTTATAATCTATTGAGCAATGCCGCTGATGTAACCGTAATTGGGCCTATTTTGTTAGGTATGAAAAAACCCGTACATATCCTTCAATTGGGTGCAAGTGTTCGTCAGATTGTAGACATGGTAGGTATCGCAGCTATTCATGCGCAGGAAGTGGCAGAGTAGATATGAGAACGCTGCGCTTTGAGACTCGTTTCGATAAATTGAAACTTTGAGAAATGAGACTCCAAACTAGACACTTTCATGTCGCTTTTGGAGTCTCATTTCTCAGAACAAGCGTAGCAAAGTGGCCTCAGAGCGCAGCGTTCTCAAATCTACTAAAGCGCAGCGTTCTCACTTCTAAATTGTATATGGTGTGTACCCTTGGAATAAGGTCTGGAAAGGAGTTCCAATAAGCGGTTGTAGTCGTCCGAATTATCTTGAAAATTAGAATCTTCGAGGTTAATAATTAGAATAGGAATATCCGTCTCCATTTTAAAATAATCAAAGTACATATTTTGAAGTTGTAACAGGTATTCAGGAGAAATATCTTGTTCAAAACTACGACCTCTCGATTTAATATTATCCAACAAAATATCAACAGATCGGTGTAAATACACTAATAAATCTGGTTTACGGAAACTAGCGTTAAGAATGTGAAATAATCGTTGAAATAGACGATACTCCTCTTGATTCAAATTATTTCGAGCAAATAACAAGGTTTTTATAAAGAAATAGTCGGCAATCAAGGTTTGTTGAAACAGACTAGCTTGAGATAAGTCCTCTTGCAATTGTTTATGCCGTTCAGTCATGAAGAACAATTCCACAGGAAAAGCATAACGCTCTTGGTGTTCATAAAAAAAAGGGAGAAAAGGATTATCTGTAAATTGCTCTAGAATCAATCGTGTATCAAACTGCTCTGATAACATTCGACTGAGCGTCGTTTTACCTGCGCCAATGTTGCCCTCAATAGCTATAAACTCGTATGGTAAACGGGTTGATTTCATTTGTAAATATTCGTTTTCTCTTTCAAATAAGAAGATCAGTTCTCTATTTTCCAACGTTTAACAGTTTGCTGATCTTTAGATTTCCAATATAAGGCTTCCATCGAAACTTCCAAAACAGGATGTATAAATTTTGGAATAATATCTAATAAAGGGACGAGAACAAAATTTCGTTTAGCAATTTGAATATGTGGTATGGTTAATGCTTTAGTTTCTATAACAAACTGATTGTAGAATAAAATATCTATATCAATCGTACGCGCACCCCATCTTTCACTTCTCAAACGACCTAATCGATTCTCTATTTGATGAATTGTCTCAAGAACCTGTATTGGCGATAAGAGCGTCTGTATTTCTACCGCAATATTTAAAAAATCTGCTTGGTCTTCTACACCCCATGCAGCTGTTTCGTAAATATACGACCGTTGTTGAACACTACCAATTTGTTGTTCAATGGCAGCAATGGCTGTTTCGATATATTTTAAACGATTACCAATATTGCTACCTAGGTGTAGAATGAGGAAGTTCTTGGGCTGTTTCATAATTCTAAAGGTAAGAATTATGATGAGACTGTGACATTTTATCGAGACTTATATGAACAAATATTTGAATTTATTAGCTCTGAAATGACTTTATTTCTGACATTTTCAATAATGACTTCTGATTCGCCATACACATATGGAGGGGAAAATCCATTTTTATTATAAAAAAGAGTTTTATCTCGAAGCTGTAAATTGAGAATCGCCTCCAGTGCAATATCACAAACTCTAGTAGGGCGAGGAGCGGTTAGAGACTCTGTAAACAGAACCATTTCTCTTCCCCATAAATTCTTTTTATTTTCCAAAAAAGGACAAATAATTCCAATAGCAGAAGCATCACCTGTTTTACCTAAAGCTGTAGCTAAGCTGCCCCACATACGTAATTGTTGCTCATTCAAATCGTCAGGAAGTTGATATAAAATATCACCATATTGTTCTAATAAAATATTAGATAAATCATTACTAAAAGATTTGTCTTTTATCCATTTTTGCTGTCTTAAAAAAAGAATATCATAAATCCGTATTTGTATATTAAGGGGTGCAACTTCCAACCAATTTTTCAATAATTCAGAATAATCATTATCCCATAAATTAGGCAGTTCTTTTAGATCGTTCAAACTAAGCGCATCTTTTTGTTTTATCTTATTTTTATAGTAATCTTTGATAGATGGATTGGAACTGAATGTTGTATTCAAAAAATGTAAGATAGCTATTTTTTGGTCAGGGTAGTTTTTATATTTTTCTAAACTATTGACGAATGTTTCATCCGTAATTTTTTCTATAATTTTAGCTTGATTTAAAAGTGTTTTTAGTATAAAATAATTATCGACTTCGTTTTGTGGCTCTTGAAGTAATATATTTAATTTATTTTGTATTTGATTGATTTCTTGTGAATTAGGGGAATACCAGTCAAACTCAAAAGTCAAATCATCCCATTCTAATTTCACCTTTTCAGTACCCTCTAATTCTAGTAAAAAACGAATACTCATGTCAGTATGAATAAACTTTGAATTGGGAATAGAGAGAATATTAGAACATCTAGTACTGATATAACTAGAGATCGTATGTAGGCCAGGATTTAATTTGGGAACTTCAAGTGGATTTTGTCCCAGATGATCGAATAGTTCACTTGCATCTGAAGTAGAAAACATACCTTCTTTCAGCACTTCTTCAGTATTGATATTATATGCTTTCACTTTCACCTCTAAATAGCAATTTAGAATATTCTGAGTAACAGCGTCTTTGTTTTCTATTTGTATAGAAATCCACGGATTATTAGCAAGAGTAGGATGATGTAAAATATTTAAAGAAAGATTACACAAAGAATAGTTCGTCTCTTCTATTGTTAGCCAATGTTCTGCTTTTTGTTGAGCAGATGAATATATAGAAAATAGAAGAAAGAAGAATAGTATATACAATCTTTGTTTCATTTTATTTTTATAAAAAGTAGATAGATTAGTAATGATGTTAAACTCCTAAATTGGACGTGATAAAATTATTCTAAAAAATTTTATCGAAAAATGATTACTTTTTTTAATTGTTGCGTCTAACATAACACTACATTTACTTAGCGTAACGTACTTATTGTTAATACAATAACTAAGCCGACTTGATTTTTGAAAGAAAATGTAATTTATTTATCAAGTCACAAAAAGGTTATTTTATTGTTGCTAGATTTGTTGAAACAAAAAAAAGAAAAAAATGACAAGGTTTTTTGGATGTTTTATAAAATAAATGTAAGTTTGTGTACTTATTGTTAAGATATTATCTATTTCTCCCCCCCCTCAAAAGATTTTATCAATTTATATTAAGTATCCATAATTGTTGTTCTTTAACCGTTTACACTTAATACTTATAGACTCAAATGTTTTTTTTAGAATTGAGCAATTAAGTTTTTTATTGAAATTATTTGAATATAATCTAAGGAAAAAAGTTAAGCGTAAAAAATTCCCCCTTTTACTTTAAGAATTTATCATAGGAAAAAATTAAAATGTTTAGTTCTCTTTTTATAAAAGATAGCCGTTCGTTGATTTATTTTTTGATCCTAAAATAGTTTCAAAATCCAATCATCGTTCATTCCTCTTAATCTAATTTCAAAAGAGAATTTTAATGTAAATAATAGTGTCATTTTATAAATGGGGCAAAGCATGTGTTGCACATGAGTTGTCTTGAATTGTGTATGTCTTAATTGAAATATATAAATTCTAGAATGACTAATCTTTAATAGAACATAAAGAATATTTATAAATTATGGGATCATCCATATATAACTTTAACTTTTTCGATAAATACACCTCCCTTAAAGAAAGAGTGACTTCTACATCAGAATTTTATTCCAACACTATAATTATAGTAATATTGGCTTTAGTAAATATTATCGGAAAATATCTGATTTACAGGAATTTATACTATTCAGTAGTAGTGTCAAGACCAATTTGTTATTTCTGTACTAGAATTATAGGTGCCGAGAAAAATATACCATTTATCAAAATACGCTTATTAATATAGAGAAGCGAGTGGCTAGAAAATTAGATAAATACTCTGTTTGTAAAAACAATAATAATAAGTCAATATAATGAATATGAAAAATTCACAACCAATTAAATCCCTCTCTAACAAACCACATTCGTGGTTCTTATCTTCAATTATAATGAATATCAATCTACATAATCCTATAAAAGGATTTTACTCTGTATACTATATAGTGTTGATGTTTTTAGCCTTATCAATTTCTCTTAGCGCACAAAAAAGTTTAATACTCGAAGAATATCGAGGATCAGAGAAAACGGGTAGCGTACAACGATCATTTCAAAAAATCGATAATAACACTACGAATGTTGTGTTTACTTTCGAGCGTACAGCCATCCCTAACCCTTATAAGTTTGACTATACTTACAGTCAAGTATATAAACCAGACGGAACATTAGAGTTAGATATTACTAGCGTAATCGATCCGACAGAGATGTACATAGATAAAAGCCTTAAATTAAAATCAAAAAGTGGTGTTGTAGTTTATCCTAATGAATTAGAATTAAATACCAAACTTCAAGACACTAAAGGTATTATCACTTATGCTAAGGATGATGGCTCTTTTGATATGAGTTATCAAGTAGAACTCACCAATAGAAAAGTAACAAATGTTTCTACTCAAAAAATAAATGGAAAAGAAATAAAAACCTACAGTATAACATATGATTATTTTTTTACTAAAAAAGTAGGAGAAAATATAGTGTCTACTAGCAAACAGAATATTACTGAATTATATGCTTCTCAATATGGTATAGTGAATAGGAGCAGGTCAGGAAATATTGATAGAATGAAAAACAAAAATACCACAGAAAGGTCAAGCAAGTCTTCGATCAATTCTCAGACGAAACTGATAAGCATACAATAATGAATAAGTCAAACTTTCACATTCTAAATGAATCTCAGATGAAGAAAATTTTACCTTCAACTCATCAGGCAAAATCCTTTTTTATGCTATTTCTATTTCTAGGAATAAGCACATTGGTATTTTCAGAAACTTATACAGTTACAAATACTTGGGTTGATAATAACCAAGGGTATTTTACTTTACAAAATACAAATTGTAATATAAGTACAAACGTAATTTGTACCGAGCCAAATGATCCTTTACCTCCTATAGGACATGTTTATTCTTGGAATGGTTCCTATTTTCAACCAAACGATAATGTTTATCAAAACGGGGGAGGTCAGCGAGCCGAATGTTGTACGCCCACACTAACAATTAGAAATAATGGTAATTGCCCTGTAGATATTTATTGGTGGCATAGTGGTGGTGATGATTATTACACCACTATCAACTCTGGACAGGAATGGAATATTATCACAACTGATGGTCATATGTGGCGTGCTGTTAATACGAGTGCCTTTGGCGGGTTTGCAGAAGTATATGATGAAAGTACAACCGTAAGTGGTTGTAATAATCAAACTTGGACAATAACGCCTAATTATTGTTGTACACCTCCTGATGCTAACAATGATAATGACTGGACTGTTTGTAATACAGATACATACAGTGGAAATGTATTAAATAATGACAATCATGTTTCTAATCAAACCGTAAGAATTGTCGGTGGACCAGATCATGGTACTGCAACAATAAATAATAATGGACATTTTACCTATGACCCTAATAATAATTTTATTGGGACAGATTGGTTTAGATATAGAGTTTGTAACAATGGAGATGAACATTGTTGTGACGAGGCTACTGTTGATATAGATGTGGAAGCTTGTGGTCAGCCAACGGATCAACCAGACGATTTCTTTTTTAGTTGTTGTGAAACAACTGGCAAAAGGGCTGATATATACGGTGTGGGACCCAACTTCTGTAATGGTAATCCAGATGCAACGGTTAATGTTCCAAACGCTGGAAATGTTTATCAAACAGTTATTGAAGTAGTATATAAAAATGAAAATCCAGGTAACTCAGTTGTGGTCACAGCAAATGGAACAAATTATGAGTTATCAAGAGCACCAGTAACAGGTACTAGTTCCAGTGTACATGTATATAGGGGAGTTGTAAATCAAAGTATTTCAACCGTTTTCGTAAATGATATTGATGGTCATTGTAATACCAATAGTGGACTTCAATCATTATTAGTATATGCTTTTAGAAATGTTGCTGCCCCTTCAGGACAAGCTGGTAAATTTACTTCGATTAGCGGATATTGTGATGTACAATCATTCTCTATCAATATTCCTACAGACGTCAGTCAAAGAGATTTAACAGTTACTGTTCCAATTTCTGAAATTACGACAGATGGTCGATACCTAACAGTTAGAGCTACTGCAGGTGGTGTAACTAGAACCACCACAATTACTGCACCTGACGCTTCATTAGGTGGATGCTGTATCAATATTGTCGATGTTGATCTTCCCAACGTACCAGCGAATGCCAGTTCTGTGAATATAGAAATTTTAACCAATCAAGCGAATAACCCTAATGGAAATAGTTGTGGACAATCTTACGTCTTAGCAGGTTTAGTGACAGTAGATATAGAATGTGTAATTTGTTCAGACCCAGTTGCTAATAATGATAATTTCTCTATTTGTCCTAATGGAGAAGTAGATACTAATGTGTTTGATAATGATAATAATATTAGTAATCATACAGTATCCATTATAGATCATCCAGATAATGGTACAGCTACATTAAATAATAATGGACATTTTAGATATACTCCAAATAATAACTTTTGTGGTGTTGACGAAATTCGTTATGAAATATGTAATGCAGGATTAGATTGTGGAGCAGCACAACCAGATGATTGCTGTGATGTAGCAACTATTCGTATTGATACAAGAGATAACGAAGACCCATCATTGAGCCAACGTCCAGGTAATATTACAATTGATTGTGATGATAATATTCCCAATGTTCCAAATATTACTGCAAATGATAATTGTGATAATGATGTGAACATTAATTTCAATGAAGATTCTACTCAGGGAAACAATGGATGTTCTCAATTTGAGTATACTATTACGAGAAGATGGGTTGCAACCGATAACTGTGGAAATGAAGATGTACATGTTCAAATCATTACTGTTCGTGATAATACACCACCTGTAATTTCATGTGACCCTAACGATCAAACGATTGAATGTGTAGGGCTCAACGGTAATAGAGCCGCTGCAGATGCTTGGAATGCAGCTAATATAGAACGTCTCAACATAGACTGTTCCACTGATGCTTGTAGTGATGATTTCGTAACTTCTAATTACAACTATAATAACCTAAGTAATGAATGTGGAACAACAGGTTCAATAACAGTAACCTATACAATAGCAGATGTATGTGGTAATAGTGTTGATAGACAAGCAACTTTCACTATCGTAGATACAACTGATCCTACGGTAAACTGTAACGCTGATGATGAAACATTTGAATGTATTGGAGCAGCAGGAAACGAAAATCGTGCTAATCAATGGAATACAGCAAATATAAATAAATTAAGAAACTGTTCATCAGATGAGTGTGACGGATTCGATGTAACATCTAATTATAATTATGGGAATTTAAGCGATGAATGTGGAACAACAGGTTCAATTACAGTTACTTATACGATTACTGATCGTTGTGGTAACGATGTGACTCGCCAAGCCACATTTACAATAATTGATACAACTGATCCATCTGTGCCATGTGCACCAGATGATTTAGTATTTGAATGTGAAGGTCCTGCAGGAAATGAAGCACGAGCAAATACTTGGAATGCAGCAAACATTGCAAAATTAGAAAACTGCTCATCAGATGAATGTGCTGGATTTGATGTAACTTCAAATTTCAATTATAATAATTTATCAAATGAGTGTGCCTCTACGGGTTCATTTACAGTTACATATACGATTACTGATCGTTGTGGTAATGATGTTTCCAAAGATGCAACGTTCTCAGTAGAAGATAATACTTCACCAACAATTACAACCCAAGCTCAAGATGAAACTGTAGAATGTGACGGTGCAGGAAATCAAGCACAATTACAAGCTTGGATTGATAGTAATGGAGGAGCAATAGCAACAGATGCCTGTGGAACATTCACTTGGTCAGATGATTTTGATCGTTTGAGTGATGAATGTGGAGCTACAGGAGGGGCTACCGTAACGTTCACAGTCAGAGACGAATGTGGAAACACTTCTCAAACAACGGCTACTTTTACAATAGAAGATACCACTCCACCAGTGCCTGTATGTCAAGATATTACGGTACAGTTAGATGGAAATTGTGAAGTCAGCATTACACCAGAAGATATTGACAATGGTTCCTCAGATGTTTGTGGAGATATCGCAAGTTTATCCTTAAATCAAACTGATTTCAATTGTTCCGATAATGAAGGTGATAATACGGTAACCTTAACGG
>JAHDFQ010000072.1 GCA_020628085.1 Saprospiraceae bacterium | reverse complement strand
TGAATGTTTTTTGAATGTTTGTTTTAGGAAATATATCTCATATAATAAAGAAGTATATCTGAAATTGTATATATACAAAATCAGTAACCGTGGTACACTTAATTAAATGGATCGATTTCCCTTTGGTCGGCTTTTTAAAGCCTGTAAAATAATAAATGATAGAATCGCTCCTCCAACAAGTGTTTCGAAGAACAATACACCACTAATCAATAGATCGTTAGCGAAACTGTCTGACTGAATATCAAATTTATGAAATCCAATTTCTGACCCTAGACTTGCTGCTGCAAGACTAATGATGCTTAATGTAAATGCACTAACCATTGTCGTGTAGATACCTACTATGATAGCATTCTTAAATAACTCACCGTCTGGTAGAATTTGCTGCAAACGCTTAAATGTTACGGCTAAAATACCACCCAAGAGGATATACTTTAAAAACTTTAACCAGATAATATCACCCGCTCCTACCAAATGAAGTACAATGAGGAAGGCACCCATCGCTATACCTCCTTGAACACCTCGAGTCAAACTGATCTTTTGGTAATTCAAATCATATGTTTTTACGGCTCGTTTATTATCGGTTGTGTAAGCGCTGTGTTCTATCGTTTCTTGCATTATTATTTTCTTTTGTTATTTAAAATTGGGTTATATAAGTGCCGTGTAACAAAAACAAGTTGTAATTTATATTACAGCCTAAAAGCTGTGTTATATTTTATAATCATTTTTTGTTACACGGTAATGATCTTCTGTAAACAAACTTATTTACAATAAGCAGCGTACCACACTGATTAATTCAGTATGGTACACCTTCTCATTAATAGTGGTATTTTATGATTCTTTTGAGACCTTGTCATCTTGGTTTTGTAACCAAGCATCCAACATCCACGATTGTTTTTCTAAATTTGCTAAAAAGCCGCCGACCATATCAATAGTACCTTCATCGCCTGCTTTGCCTGCACTTTCGATAGTGGTACGCATGGTTGTAATGATTTCTTTATGATCTTTTAAGATAGTCGAAACCATTTCGGTATCACTATGTAAGATTTTAGATTCTTTTACGGTACTAAAATTTAAGTAATCCGTCAATCGACTAATGGGGTGGTGACGTAACGTTAGAATACGTTCTGCAATTTCGTCAATTTTTTCTCTGGCGTCGTTATACAACAATTCAAATTTTTCATGTAAATCGAAGAAGCTACGACCAGCTATATTCCAGTGAAAATTTCTTAAATTTTGGTAGTACACATGATAGTTTGCCAAAAGTTGGTTTAGGTTGTTTACCGTATCCAATAGATCGCTTTCACTGTATCCCAAATAGTTAATGGTACTTACGGATTGATTTATTTTATCTTGAATTTTCATTATTTTTTGATTTATATATTAAATAAAAGTGTATTAGACTACTGTTTTAATTTGTTACACTACTAAAACAGGAATATCTGTTTCTAATAGTAATTTTTCTGAATCTCTACTGTTAAATAAAGACTCCCAGACACCTTGTTCTTTAAAATTGATACAAAGCCAAGTGGAGCGTAATTTTTGTCGTAGCATATCTACACTTTCTTCGACATCGTTATGACCAATTTTGTGATACTCAACCTTATCCTTTGGAATAAAAGATTCTATTCGTTGAACAATATCTTTCATATCGTTATCAAGGGTGACATCTCTGTATTTAATAGCCACATCCAACTGCGCGCCTGTACGACGTACAACTTCTGCTAAGGTCATTATATCACCTTCGCTATAAGCTTCACTATCTAAAACATATAAAATGCTCAATACTCTATCTGGTGATGATCCATTTGGTACAACCAAAGTCGGAACACTGATTTCTTCTGCTAATCTAGTTTCGTATGTACCAAACCAATTATTAAAGAGGGTTTCATCACTGTTTCGTTCTAATACGACTAAAAAAGGTTGTTCTTCCTCTGCTTTAGTGATTAATTTACTTTCTGGAAATCCAATATTGACTTCATAATCTAAATATCTCCAATGCTCTTTTCCTACAATAACCATTTTTTCCAATTTACGGATGGCTTCATCTTGTACTTCACTCATCAAGGTCATACGTGGTTGAGGAATCCCTTCACCAACAATGCTTACTGGATCGGCTGTCACAGGAACATTGACCACACTCAAAAGCGTGCAGGGCATGTTCATGGACTTACCAAGTTGTAGGCTATAGTTCATTAAAGAATTTGGTATATCATAATTAGAAAGTGCTACTAATATTTTATTATTCATAGATCTTTATATTTGGATTTTCACTAAAACAGGTGAGTTATATAGATGTTCAACTACTTTTGTTATTAAGTGAAAAAGGTTAATTAATAGGGGTTGAGGGTTATATATCGTCCGATATAGAGGATTTGAGGTACAATTTTATTTGCTCTTTCATATCATTCAACTGCTTCCTATTTTGCTGTGGAATGATGAGAACGGTACTAGCATACGCATTCTCTGAAATGACATATTGTACATAATGGAAGGCTTTTGTAGTTTTATACAAGGCTCGCTTACCATGATCGGTTTCTTCTTCATTTAAGAATTGAACGTTGCGTCCTGTCTCCTTCCTTAAATTGTTTAAATAATCATCTACAAGGTCTGAGGCACTATAATCCATTACGTTATAAGTACCACTTACGATCATACGGATCTTACTGTCGGTGTTAAAAAGTAAAACGCCGTCACCATTGTCTGAGCGCTCGATAGCATCAAAAAAATGGTCTTTATAATCAACGCAATACTCAAATCGAGCATTACAGTAAGTTTCGTCAGTGATAACTGGAGTAGTATCAACAGGTGTAATATTAAATAAAAATAGTAGTTTCAGTAGTAGTAGATTGACAAGCATGGTATCTGAGTAATTTGTATATTATTTCTAGTGTAGCATAATCACTACACTAGAAATAATAGAGATATATTCTTAATGAGATTAGAGGGGAGAGACTAACTAACAGAATTATGCCGTAATGGCATATCTGTAAATAGCACTAACAGGTGACATTGTACGTGGCATTTCATCTTGGTCGAGTGCATAGATTGTTCCACCGCTTTCACGAGTTTTACGAATAGCTAAATCCAACAAACAGATGCTATCTTTTTGTTTTTCGGGGTGTAGGGTTGCTTTATTGGTTGATTCATCGAACGATCCCCATTTAAATGAACTATTCTTATCATAAAATAAGGTATCTACCTGACCATTCACGGCAGCCTCTACTACACTTGGAAAGTAAAATGAAGCAGAATTATTATGTAGATCTTGCTCAAATTTTTCCTTAGCACAAACTATATCTTCTTTGTAGTAAGGTTCCATCAGTGCCCATGATTTTTCATGTAACATAACAGGATCATCTGATTCTGTATTACCACTAATATGTGGTTCTACGATGTTTCTGTAGTTACTGATTGATTTATAAATTGGAATCAAGTAATCTACACCAGCTAAAATCAATGGTGCATTCTCATCGTGCAGCATCTGTAGTAATCCTTCATCTAAGCGACGGAAGAAGGCTTCTATATCTTGTTTTTTATCTTCTTTCCCTGCTCCATGTCCATGATAAATGGCATTGTTGCCACCACTATGTGAATGTAACTGAGATTCTGTCACTTCTTTTCCTAAAGCTTCTTCTATGCTAGTTGGAGCTATATCACCAATGACTACGGGATAGATACTGTGTCGGTGTGCCTCAAAAAATCGAATGTCGTTTTGATTGAGGGTCAATATAAAATATCGAACATCATTATTGACGATAGGTAATGTTGGTGATAAATATAAGCGATCACCTACAAATACTCTTTCTTCAAAATTAATCGGAAGGGTATAATGTTCAAAAACATCTTGCCCAATAAATACACACAATCCATCTGATAAGTGCATCCAAAACTCTTCTTTGTCTAAAAGATCAAATCCAGGTCGTAGATACTTTTCAGCATCTTTTTTAGTTATATCTTGCTGTTCTGTAAGTTCGTAGACGGCCTCTTGAAGGGCATTTTTAAATCGAATTCGATCTGCTTGATTTTGTCCAGCACGGTTTGTGGATATGTATATAGATACAAAAGGCGTTTGGGCTTTCGGTAAGTTTGAGAGGTCTTGAAATTTTTTTTCATTGAATTGCATATATTGATAATGTTTTAAAGTAAATAAAATGGACAGGCATTCCAACCAGTGAAATTTAATACCATTGGTTGGAATGTTGCCGTATTAATGTTTAATCATATGATTAGATATGATTCTCTTACTTTTATACAATTTCAACAGGTGCATCGTATAACTTCTTGAGTGTCTCTAACTCACTGATCGTATTTTTGATGGTTGATAATTGTTTTCTAAGTAAGCTTTCCAAAGAATCTGATAACTTATATGTTTTCAGTACTTCTTCATAATCTTCGGTAGCATAAGATTCACCTCGTAAACATTCGTCTAAGATAGTTTCTACGTCATTACTGGTGATGTCACCTTTGATGTCTAACCAAGCTTGGTGCATTTCTGCTAATATTGTAGTTGAATCATCTGGGTTACCACCAAGCTTGGTGATTTCAACCATTAAATCTTCACTAAATTTTTCTCTTTTTTTAGAATAGTCAAGTAACCAGTTGTGTAGTTTGGTTTGACTGATGTTATTTGATGCAATGATAAAACCTTGACTAGCGTCGTTGTTTCGTTGCAATAAGTGTTGTAATTGATTTACTATTTTCTCGTTATAATTCATAATGTATTTTTTTTTAAAGGTTTGATATTGATTTGAATAAAGTAATCCAAGTCATTTATTATGACTTACTTGTTTCTTTCGATTCTTCTATTGCTTCTTCCAAATCTTCTTCGATGTCATTGATGGTATTCTTTGCATCAACTTTAAAGGCATTCCATGAATCTTTCATGTCTTTACCTATTTCGTCCATGCGTTTTTCTAAATCATCTCTGGTAGATTCTAACTCATCGATTTCATTTTGAAACTCTTTTTTTGCGTCTTCACTTGCATTTGCCATTCGATTTTCAAGAACATCAATTCGATCGCTTATTTTATTTCTGGTAGCTAACATATTGTTCTTTAATTCATTTTTCTCCGCTTCTGCTGCGTCACTAACAGCGTTTGCTGCTTCTCTTACTTCTTCGTTTGCTTCAGGTGTTGGATTGGTTGTTCTTGCCGTTTCGCTACAGCTAAACATAAAGAATGAACCGAGTACGATTAATAAAACTATAGACTTTAATGATGAAATTTTCATGATATTTGGTTTTTTAAAATTAAAAAATTGATTATAGGAGCCGTACAAAACGACTCAAATATATTGAGACACTTTAAATTTAAAGTGGTATGGTATATTTTTATATTGATGTAGAATGGTAGTATGACGTTTAGAAAAACATTAAAGGTACTACCTTGATGGCGATTTGTAATCTGAGTATTTACATCTGCCCTTTGTAACTATAAAGGATGAGTCCTCCATATGTTCAATTATTGCAAAAAAAATCACTTCTACTAATGCTTAGTAGAAGTGACTATATTCTGAATCGAAAGTATTGAGCTATATAATTCTTATCTATTACTATTTGTTACTTTCGGCTGCTTCGTCTAAAGTTGATTTTACTTGTCTGTATTCTTTTTCACGTAACTGTAATTCGCTTTCTAAGTCTTCCATTTTAGTACGATTATCGCTCAACTCGGCTCTCAAAGCTTCGTTTTCTGCTCTTAATTCCTCAATGGTTTTCTTATTGCTTTCAGTATTGTCATTCAAGTCTGTGATGTCTTCATTCACATCTTCAATCACTTCTTTTTTCTCTTCTATACGATCAGTATAATATTCTGGTAAATAATCTTCCAGAAAAGCTAAAGTGGTCATTCTCAATTGTTCATAAGCTCTTGGGTAGGTAGATTCATCTACGGGTACATCATAACCGAAAGAGGCATACACCAACATTTCACTTCCTTTATCTGATTCTACAATCTTGGCATTCCAATCAATAGCTTTATTGGAAATCGCTGGAATTTCCGCTTTTTCAATCTTTAGCACATCTTTGTTGGTCAAAAATCCGTATCCATCAACATCAACATCATATTGATTTTGCATCCATTTTTTCAATGCTTTTTTGACCGATTTTGGTGATGGTTCTAATAATACATGAACGGCATCTTGTCGCTGATCGTCAATTTCGATATGTCCGTCCTTAATCACTAATGGATTTTGTGCTGATACATTATAACTTGACATCATTAACACAATAGCGAATAATAAACTTAAATTTCTATATATTTTCATTGGTATAATTTTTTGTATTGTGAATAATAATTATTCACAAAAATTTATAAATATACGCTGCATAACAGCGGCTTTTTTTCTAGATTACTTTAAATACACGTATAGTATATACGCAGACTATTTGTCTTCAGGAACAGGTTCGTTATACAATATCTTTGCTTCCTTAAATATCATTCGAGCTTCAGACTCAAGAATATCATCCAAACCACCTTCTTTTCTGGAGGAAAGTATATTTCTCATATTCTTCATCTTTTTAATATGGTATTTTAACTTATTTAGATATCCAATATTTTCAACATCATCCTTATCGGGACTATTGATCTCGTTGTTTCCAACATGATGCGCTCGCTTTTCCATGTCTTTGATAAGCGATTCAAATTCGGTTACTAGTTGAGGAGTTGTTTTTCTATCTGTAGTTGCGAATACTTTATTTTTCATTTTAGTATATTTTTATAAGGTTATAGTACAACACGATGTTGACCATAATATTTTTGCAAAATTTGGTGTGAATTATTTTTAGTGTATAGAAGCTACTTCCTTATGATTAGCTGATTTATTACTCTTACCATTTTTTTGAATACTTTGAAGAGGATAAATATCATCCAATCGAACGCCACCTTCTACACCAAAATCTAGTGTTCGTATAGGGAATGGGATGGAAATTCCTTCTTTATCAAAAGCCTTTTTGATGGCTATAATCGCTTCACTTTGAGCAGAAAGATAATCACGTTTAGTAATGATTCTTTGCCAAAAACGAATCGTAAAATTGATAGAACTATCACCAAATTCTGTGAAAAACAACTCAACAGGTTTACTATCCATGAATTGAATATGGTTTTCTATGGCATTAATAGCTATTGTTCTTACCGTTTCTAAGTCGTCATTATATGCTACTCCGCAAGAAATATCAATTCGTCGTCGAGGTGTGTGCGAATAATTGGTTATTGGGTTTTGCAATACATCCTTATTCGGAATAATCACTTCTTGTCCATCGGGCGTTTTTAAAATAGTTGAACGCAAACTAATACTGGCTATTTCTCCAAAATATCCATTTGTTTCTACTAAATCACCAACTTTATAATAGTCTCTAACCGACATTAATACCCCAGAAAAAAGATTAATCATGGGATCTTGCAAGGCCAGACCTACTGCCAAACCGATTACACCTGCACCTGCCAAAAGAGAGGTCAATGCTTTATCGAGGTTTAAAATTCCAAGCACTAAAAAGATAGTTACCATTATAAAAACCGCCGTGATAATATTAGACATCACGCCAATAATAGTTTCATTATGAGAAAAGCGTCTCATTACTTTTTGAACAGAACGCTTGATATAGGAAGATGCAAAAAATGCAGCTACTAAAATAATGACGGCTAAAATAATGTTGGGTAGTGCGACAATAAGACCATCCATCCATCCCTTTAATTTATCAATTAAATGTGTGATAGATTCTTGGAATTGCTGAAACATAAAAAGAGTACTTTTTTGTGTGAATTAATTTTAACTAATACACTTGACCCATTCATATGTTCAATAGCAAAAAAATTACTTACGCTTTATTCTACTAAATTTACATGACATAATCTGTTCTTCGAATGCCTAATTTTCGCATTTTGGAAGCTAGCGTTTTAGGATTTAAACGAAGCATTTCTGCGGCACTCATTTTGCCTGATACTTTCCAGTTGGATCGTTTTAATGCTTCTATGATGTGATTCTTTTGTACTTCTTCAAGTGGCATAAAAAGTCCTTCTGTTTTTGTTTTTTCTTTACTTTTTTTATCAAAAATATTAAAATGTAGCGTATCGCCTGTGGTTAAAATAACTGCACGTTCAATGATATTTTCAAGCTCCCGAACATTTCCAGGAAATTCATAGTCCATTAATTTTCTTAAATCATTTTTCAAGATTTTTGTAATTTTTTTTCCTGTCTTTTCACAAAATATTTTCAAGAAATGTCGAGCAAGTAGCGGTATATCTTCTCGACGATGACGCAGCGGTAGATTTTGTATTGGAAAAACATTTAACCTATAATATAAATCTGTTCTGAACTTTCCTTCTTCTACTAATTGTTCTAGATTACGATTGGTCGCTGCAATCACTCGTACATCTACACTCAACGTTGTATTGCCACCTAAACGTTCAAATTCGCCTTCTTGTAGCACCCGTAAAAGTTTGGCTTGTAGATCAATAGGTAATTCTCCTATTTCATCTAAAAATATAGTTCCGTTATCTGCCAATTCAAACTTCCCTACTTTTTGCTGATGTGCTCCTGTAAATGATCCTTTTTCATGACCAAATAATTCACTTTCAATCAAATTGGGTGGCAAAGCAGCACAATTGATTTTGACCATTGCTTTTTTAGAACGTTCACTTAGCGTATGTATAGACCTAGCCAACAATTCTTTCCCTGTTCCCGTTTCTCCTAAAATTAAGACAGTTGCATTGGTATCAGCGACTTGTTGTACTTGGCGTAAAACCTTTCTATAGGCAGCACTATTCGTTATAATTTTATCAAAACTAAATTTTAGGTTGACTTCCTCCGTCAAAAAAGCGTTTTCTTTCACTAGTTGTTCTTTTAGCTTATTATTTTCTTCCAGAAGTTTATATAATTGCTTTTCTTTTTCTACTCGTTTTGAAATATCTCTGATGAATGCACAATGTATTATTTTACCTTCTACCTCTACCAAACTCAAAGAAACACGAACGGGATAAACTGTTCCATCTTTACTTATATGTTTAGATTCTGCTTCTATTTGTTGAACTTCCATCAATTCTTTTCGATGAGGTTCCCACATTTCAGGTTTCATAGCGGGATCAATATCCCAAACTTTTAATTGTTTAATTTCTTCGTCACTATATCCAATTCGTCTTTTAAACGAATCATTATAATAGGATATACTTGCATCATCATTGACCCATAAAATTTGATCCATGGCCTGATCTACGGTTTTTTGCGTAAGCAATAATTTATCTTGACTTTCTTTCAACTTCGTCATATTGCGAACGGAGGCACACATAATGTTCTTTCCTTTATGTTCGACTACTGTGATATTTACATGTGTCGGATACGTAGTTCCATCTATGCCCTTTTGTGAAGAATCAAAATCAAGTGTACGCTTAATAAGAGCATCATCCCAAAAAGGTTTCCACATGTTTCGATTGAAATTGGGATCTACATCAAATACATTCAACTCTAATAGTTCGGAAATATCATATCCTAGATTATCACAACAGGCAGAATTAGCGTAAATAAAACTAGCATCTTCGTCTACCCAGAATACCATTTCATCTGTATTTTCTAGCGATGCTTTCGCTAAATACATTTCTTCACTTCGACCGCTGAATGATGTAATATTTTGTAAAACTCCATAAATACGAACGGTACGATTATCAATTAATACAGGATCAGCGTACAGCATAAATTTTTTATCTGGGAGGTTTCGACTGTTAATCTCAAACTCAAATTCCATGGGTTTTCCTTCTTCAATACATCTATTTAAAATATTGACTAGTTTTTTAAACTGATTTTTACTAATATTCGGTTTCAGTATAGATTGAATCGTGTTTTTTCGTCCGATGATGCTATCATAGTCTGCTCCTATTAAATCATAAGCAGCACGACTAATTTGAAATTCATCTTGAAGTAAGTCCCATTCCCAGTGTCCCATTCTGGCAATTCGATTGGTCAATTGAAGTATGTTTCTGTACCTATTATTATCCAATACATTTTTGGAAATAAGGCAGCAGTAAGCACTACCTTCATAAGTCAATGCCTTACTGTACGCATAAACAGGATATATAATATCAGCACTGGTAATGTATTCTACTTCATCTTCTAGTTCTATTCCTTCAAAAGTATTTTTCCAGATGACTTTCCAGTCTCTGAAACTAATGTTAGGATTAATTTCAAAGATGGTTTTAACAGACATTTCTTCTTTGGTGTAGCCTAACTCACGCATGATTTGTTCGTTCGATTGTACGATAGATCCACTTTCATTCAGGATTAAAACACCCATTTCTTCGGAAACCGATAGTAAAGTATTAATCTCGTGAGTAGGTATAACTGTATTATTCTCCATGATTCAAATATTTATAGTCAAATATAATATTTCTTTCGATAAGAATCAAAAAAAATGATTAAATACAATCAACTTTGATTGTATTTAATCAAAACACATATAAATAAATAACTTAACTAACTGATTTTCAGTTATTTAAAAAGTTGGCACGGTTTTATTAGTATATAAATCAAACAATGAAAATAAAAAAATCGAATATTATGAATAACCAAGTAGCTGAAAAAACATTAGTAGAGTTAAAAAAACAGTTGATTAAAACATACGCTGTTACTAAAAAAGTTAGCCCTACATTATTAAAGCAATATAAAATGATTCATAAGAAACCATTAAAGTTTATCAGTTAGTGTTTAGATAGGTGCTTACTGTATTGTAATCGTACATAAGCATTGTTTTTAAATTTCACTTTTAAATAATCTATCAAAACATTTTACATTATATGATGACATCGAAAGAATTTATGCACAAGTTTAACTCCATTGAAAGTTTATTACTCGGATTTTCATTCAGCCTTACCCGCAACAATGAAAAAGCGAAAGATTTAGTTCAAGAAACTTTTGCAAAAGCTTACAAGAATAAAGACCGATTTAGAGAAGGAACGAATTTTAAAGCTTGGATGACAACCATTATGCGTAATGCATATATTAACCAGTACAGAAAGCGTAAGACACGAAATCGTGTTGAAGTTCCTTTAGAAAAAGTGCGCTACTTCGCAGAAAATAAAGCATCTGACAATGAACCTTATGGTTCTATACTTTACAAAGAATTAAAAAACATTATTAACGAACTTCCTAAAGATCAAAAGCAACCTTTTATGTTGCATTTCAGAGGATTTCAATACAAAGAAATATCTAGTCAATTAAACGTTCCTATTGGTACTATTAAAAGTAGAATCTTTTTTGCGCGTAAAAAGTTACAGCAACAGATTACAGCCCAATATGGTGAACGATTAGTCAAAGCTGCATAATATAACCCTGAAGATTAAATAGTTAACAAATATCATTTTGCAGCGATTAGATTAAAAATTGTTATATCGTTAGTCTACCTAAAGCTATATACTGAAAACTAAAAAATACCCCTCAAGACCAACGTGTAACAATACCCCAAACCAAGTGGGATCAAAACCAGTAATTAACCAACTTGAAAACATGATCCCTGAAACCAAAGCTGTCTCGGTGTAAACCGTGACGGCTTTTTTTGTAGATTTTATCCAAGTAGCTTATCTTTAAAACCCTTCTACGGTTGGCAGACAATCAATTTGGCAAAGGCAATTACGACAAATATTTCCCAACAATCGGCATACGTCGTCCCATACCAAAACACTTGGACGATACTCGTAAAACGGGTGCGGTTTGATGTCGTTTAAACTCATTGATATTGACTAAGCGAAGCACCCGACGTACCAGTTTTTCATCAAAACCCATAGCAATAATTTCTTTTGGCCCTTGACGTTTTTCGATATATTGAAATAAAATTTCGTCTAAAATATCATAGTCAGGTAAGCTATCCGAATCCTTTTGATTGGGACGCAACTCCGCTGACGGTGGTTTGGTGATCGTATTGACGGGTATCACTTCTCCGTCTTTATTCATGTATTTGGCTAATTCAAAAACTTCCGTTTTATACACATCACCAATGACTGATAAGCCACCACACATATCCCCGTAGAGTGTCCCATAACCTACTGCCATTTCACTTTTGTTAGAAGTATTGAGCAAAATATTTCCAAATTTATTACTCATTGCCATCACAAACATTCCACGAATCCGTGCTTGGAGATTTTCTTCGGTTACATTAAAATCTAATCCGAAAAAATGTGGTTCTAAAGACTTCATATACGAATCATACACCGATTGGATGGGAATAATATCATACTGACAGCCGAGGTTTTGTGCAAGTTGTCGAGCATCGTTGACCGAATGATCGGACGAAAACTGCGAGGGCATCAACACACAACGTACATTGTCAGCTCCCAAAGCTCGTGCAGCAATTACGGCTGTAACGGCTGAATCAATACCGCCAGACAAACCTAAAATTGCTTTCTTAAAACCTAGTTTTCCAAAATAATCTCGAACACCTGTGACTAAAGCATCATGGATGAGCGTCATTTTATTTTTAGTTTGTTCTCGATTTTCTTTACCCGCAATCACCGTATCCAAATCATATACTTTTGTACATTCTTCAAAGTAAGGTAATTCTTCGTGGATATTTCCATTGGGGGAAATCACCACTGATCCACCGTCAAAAATCAATTCCGTTTGTGCACCGACGTGGTTGACATAAAACATTGGCAGTCCAAATCGTTTTACATTGTCTTTTAACACTTTTAGGCGTTCTTCTGCGTGTTTGAAACTGAAAGGAGAAGCCGACAGATTGAGTACAAAATCAGGGTTATGTTTACTTAATTTTTCCAGCGGACAAACAGTATACAACGGATTATCTACCCCTGCGCCGTCTTTACCTGATGGTAAATCCCAGATATCTTCACAGATGGTTAAGGCTATTTTTTTACCTTTATATTCCACGACATTAAACTCCTTGGCTGGTTCAAAATAGCGATACTCGTCAAATACATCGTAGGTTGGCAGTAGTGCCTTGTGTTGTAATTGTTGAATTTTTCCATCTGCTAAAAAATAAGCCGAATTGTATAAATCCTTTCCTTCGGGAACAGGATTCGTGCTTGGAGAACCTACAACAATGGCAATATCTTTAGTTGCCTTTGCTAATTCATCCACTGCTTCCTTTGTCCTATTAATAAAATCATCAAATTCTAAGAAATCTCGTGGCGGATAACCGCAAGTTGCTAATTCTCCAAAACAAATAATATCTGCACCTTGTGCTTTAGCTGTTTCTACAGCATTGAGCATTTTGGATACATTTCCTTCAAAATTACCAATATGATAGTTAAGTTGTGCGACTGCGATTTTCATTATTCTGATTTATTCTTTTTACTATTGAGCCATAATGTATACAAAAAGAAGCATTTTGTATAAAAATAATTGTCATAAATATACAAACCTACCTTTCTTTATTTTTTTAAAATAATATTATAGGCATATTTACTTTAGTAAGCATCTATATTTTCATCAAAACTTATTTAAATGAAAGCCCTCAAATTATTTAGCACACTTTTGTTGTTATGTTTTTTTACCTCCTTAGTATCTGCTCAACAATTAAATCATGTACAAGGAGAAATATTAGTACAACTAAAAGATCGAACAACGCCTGAAAGATTTCTGAATGCTAGACAACAGTTTCGTGGAAAAACAACAGACCTAGCAGTTCGTAAAAGGTTATCTAAACCGATGAATATATACGCCTTTACTTTTAATTGGCAAGAGGTAAATGAACGTCAATTATTAGCAGATATTCGTCAAGACCCTAACGTAGAAGAAGCACAATTCAATCATTTTATTAAATTTCGTTCAACGATTCCAAATGATACTCAGTTTGGTCAGCAATGGCAGTATATCAATACTGGACAAAGTGGTGGTACAGCAGGTGCAGATATAGATATGGATTTGGCATGGGATACCACAACGGGAGGTATGACGGCACAAGGTGACGAAATTGTGGTTTGTGTGATTGACGATGGAATTGACATTACACACCCTGATATTGCACCAAATATGTGGTACAATACGGCTGAAATTCCTAACAACGGTATAGATGATGATAGTAATGGCTTTATAGATGATTACCGTGGTTGGGATACTGGTTCAGATGATGATAGTGTAAACGATGGGGGCGGACACGGTACGCCCGTAGCTGGTATTGTGGGTGCTAAAGGAAATAACAATGTTGGTGTAGCTGGCGTCAATTGGGATGTTAAATTGATGATTGTGCAAGGTGGTACAGGTGTGGAGAGTGAAGTATTAGAAGCCTATTCGTATCCATTAGAAGCACGTAAAAAGTATAATGATACAAACGGACAGGAAGGTGCTTTCGTAGTTGCTACTAATGCTTCTTGGGGTGTTGATGGCGGTCAACCTTCTAATGCGCCACTTTGGTGTAATTTTTATGATACTTTAGGTGCTGAAGGTATTCTAAACGCGGGTGCAACTATCAATGGTAATCAAAACGTAGATACCTTTGGTGATTTACCAACTGCTTGTCCAAGTGATTATTTAATTGCAGTAACCAATATGAATCATAATGATGTAAAGGTAACACAAGCAGGTTATGGTTCTACACATATTGATATAGGTGCATTTGGTCAAGGTACATGGACAGTAGCCTCAGGTGGCGGATATGGTGGCTTCGGAGGTACTTCAGGTGCGACGCCTCATGTCGCTGGAACAATAGCCCTACTGTACTCCGCACCTTGTAATAATTTTATTACACTAGCAAAATCGAACCCCGCCGCTGCCGCTCTACAAATTAAAGATCATATTTTAATGGGTGGTGATGACAATGCTTCCCTACAAGGAATTACCGTGACAGGTAAGCGATTGAATGTTAATAATAGTATGCAACTATTGATGAATAATTGTGGTCCAGCCCACTGTATCAACGGTGTACAAGATGGAGATGAAACAGGTGTCGATTGTGGTGGCTCGTGTATTGCTTGTCCTACTTGTAGTGACGGTATCCAAAACGGAACAGAAACAGGTATTGATTGTGGTGGCTCTTGCGCTCAATGTGACCTTTGTGTGAACGGTATTCAAGACAATGGTGAAACTGGAGTTGATTGTGGTGGCTCGTGCCCAAATGCTTGTCCTATCTGTCAGACCTATACATTGACTTTTGTAATGGATAGTTACCCTGAAGATATTTCTTGGAATGTCATTGATCCTTCAAACACAGTGGTTGCTTCTGGTGGTTCATATAATAATGCAAATGCAACGGAAACAGAAACGTTCTGTTTAAATGAGGGTTTCTGTTATAACTTAACCATAAACGATTCTTATGGAGATGGGCTTTGTTGTACACAAGGAAATGGTTCTTACACGGTTACAGATACAAACAATACTTCCATTGCTAGTGGTGGGCAATTCACAAGTGTAGCAACAGCCCAAATTTGTGTTCCAGTAACATCTACTCCTTGTCCTAATATTTTGACGGTAACGGATAACCCGATTCCTACGGGTGATTATCACGCTGCAACTAGCGTTCATTCTTCCGAAATAGTAGCAACTGGTGCAACAATCCTATTTGGTGCAGGCACTCAAATCTGTTTAGATCCTGGTTTTGAAGTTCCCACAAATACAACTTTTGAAGCACGAATAGAAGCCTGTCCACAGTAATGATACATCAATCGTTTCGACGATTTTGATATAAAGATGAATTGGAATAAGCTATATTATTTTGCCCAAGGGATACTTTTCTCTTGGGTAATTTTTTATGCTTATTAAAAATATTTTCAAAAACAAAAGAGGCTTGATACATGCACATACACATATCAAGCCTCTTTCCTATTCAAAAAGAAGGTAGTTACGATTATTTCTTCTCGCTACCAAGTTCTTTTTTGTCTTCTTTCATACCATCTTTGATTTCAGATTCGATAGATGCACGAGCAGAGTTAAATTCTCGAATACCTTTACCAATTCCACGTGCTAATTCTGGAATTTTCTTTCCACCAAATAATAAAAGTACTACAAACAAGACCAATACTAATTCGTAGCCACCAGGTATAAATCCAATTAAATATAATGTTTCCATAATTATTATTTTTCAGTTTCAAACGAGTTCAATTTAATAAAATCTACTACTCGCCTCTTTTTATTATTATAAAGTTACAACTAAATAACGAACAACTCAATTGGAATGGTATCAAGTCTATTTTTTTGACAAAAAAAAGAGCCAAACGTTTAATTTAGACCTACTTCAATAACAAAACGGGATATAATTTAACATTATACCCCGTTTTGAACCAATTATCAATCAAATTATATTAGTTATTTTTTTAAACCAATTTGACGTAAACGCTCGTCCAAATATTCCCCTGCCGTAATGGGTTCATAAGCTAATGGACGTTCATCGGTGACACATTTATCCAAACAAGTTAAGTCCATTGTGCTGCGTGGATGCAAGAAAAAAGGAATTGACAAACGTGGTGTATGCCATAATTCACGTGGCGGATTGACCACTCGATGCGTTGTTGATTTTAGATAGTTATTGGTCAATCGTTGTAGCATATCACCAACATTTACCACAATTTCATTTTCGCCAGGCAGTGCATCCAACCAATTACCATCTTTGTCCATCACTTGCAAACCACCTGCAGATGCCCCTACCAATAAGGTGATTAAGTTAATATCTTCATGTTCTTCGGCACGAATGGCTGATTCTGGTTCTTCCAAAATTGGAGGATAATGAATGGCTCTTAGAATAGAATTACCATTGTGAATTTTTGGTGTAAAATAATCTTCACCCAAGTCCATATAGATAGCGATAGCTTTCAACAATTCTGCCCCTGATTTTTCAAATGCTTGGTACAAATTACGTCCTAAATCGGTAAATTCAGGTGTAACATCGGTGTGAATATTGTCTGGATATTCGCTTTTAATCGAATCACCGTCTTCAACAACTTGTCCAATTTGATAAAACTCTTTTAAATCCGCTACTTCGGATTGTTTTGCTTTTTCACGACCAAAAGACGTATAACCTCGCTGTCCTGCTAGTTCAACGATTTCATATTCTTTCTTCTTACTTGTAGGTAAAGCAAAAAACTTCTTAGCATTGTTATAAAAACTATCAACGAGTTCTTGAGAAACGCCGTGATTTTTAACACTTACAAATCCAATGTCATGAAACGCATCTCCCAATTCTTTTACGAATTCGGCACGTTTTTCTTCATTTCCATTTACAAATTTGGCTAAATCTACGACTGGTATTGCACTTTTTGACATAATTTATTTGTTTTAGGTTACGAGCAGATTGTTTATTTCAACTCATGAAAACATACAAAAATAATGATTTTCAAGAATTAATAAAAAATTATCTGGATAAGCATTATCAATAATTGACAAAGCCCATAGAAACAGGTGTCTCATGGGCTTTGTTTTTCTATATTTTACAAAATTTTACTCTTCTTCCGAAGATGTTGTTTCGTTGGATTCTGTACTTTCAGTTGCCGTAATTCCAACAGCGGTATCTACTGCATTAGCGATTAAATCTTCCGTTGTAGGTTTTTCTACTTGAGTAGATTTGAGTACTTCCGTAACAGGTGTTGCAATGGTAGAAGCTGCTACAACTGCCGCAGGTGCTGCTTCAATAACAGGTTTAATGGCTGCTTTTTCAGTAGATGTACTTTCTACATTTTCAATAATCTCAGCTGTCTGCTCTGTAGAGGTTTCTGCTACTTTTGGAGCTGTTACATCTTTTTTAGCTATCGCCTCCGCTGCTTTTTCTAACTTTTCTGATTGTTCCGAATCTGAAACACGAGCGACTTCAGCTGATTTTATATTTTCTGCAATTTTGGCTTTTGCTGCTTTTTTAGCTTCTTCCAATTTTTTGCGTTCTGCACGCTTCGCTTCTTTTTCTTTTAATGCTTGAAGCCGTTGTTCCAATTCCGTTTTGGTCGCATCCATCTCTTTGAGCTTATCTTCTTTAGAAGAAATACGCTCTTGGATCATTTTGATTTTTGCTTGACGGATTTGTGCTTCCAACTGACCTTCTGTATTTGCAATTCTACGATCTTGGAACGTTAGATCATTTCGATCTCGATTGATTGACTTTTGCATTTTATCAATCGCATTAATCAGTCCGTTGTAACGACGTTGTAACCGATCTACAGCAGAACTTTCGTTATTTGCATTTGCACCAAAACGTTTTTCTTTAACTGTTTTGAACATTGCATCCAAACGATTCCAAACTTCAGAACGATGTTCTCTTGTCAATTTCGTATCTCTAAATTGACGTTGCAAGTCTTTTAACTCATCAAAAACAGCAGACAAACGACCTTGACCACCAGCAATACGGGTTTCAATATCTTGTAAACTACCCATCAAAGAACTGTGAGCTGCTTTGGAGATATTCATGAAATCTGCATCTAGTGCGGCACGCATTTTCTTCATCTGATCGAACAAACCATTGGTGTTGTCCCGTAACGCGTTGGCGTGATCTCGGAATAAATTGCGTTCTTGAACCTGCTCTTGGACTTTCGACCAAAATCCTTTCAATTCGCCCCAAACGTCGCTGCTATACTCCGTTAGTTGTTCTACTTTATCCTTTAATTCACCCAACTCATTTTCATAAACTTCGTTGAGTTTAGATGATAATACGATAAAATGCCATTCTGTTTGTGCTCGATTGACTACATCTGTTCGCTCCACCCGAATATCATCAGGTAATAAGCTATCTGAAATAGTTAATTCTCTTTCGATGGTTTGACCACCTTCTGGGAAAGCAACTTCGACATTATTTCTCCAATCTTGCATCATTTTTTGAGAAAACTCATCTGTAGCAACTGCTTCTGGAAAAGTATATATGTTGACCATATTATCTTTTACCCGCAATTCCATACCAATAAGAATCTTTTCGTCCTGTGCGTTTGTTCCCCAAAGAACAAGTTTCGTCTTCATAATTACAATGTACGTTTACGGTTATTCAAAAAAATTATTCATGAGCAATTCAACATCTTTTAGAAATGTTCTATTGCCTTGTAAAAAATATCTTATTTGTTTTCTAATTTATTTATATCTATTAAGTAGCATTAATTTCTGTAGATGAAATTCTATTGAGTAGCTTGTCAGTAAAACCCGCCTGCCGTCGGGCAGGTTAGTGCAAAACAAATCTATTAATCCGTCAAAAAATCCCCGCCTGCGTCGGGCAGGGCTCTTAACCCCGAATTCTCGGTGTCAATTATTTACTCTTTTTATGACGGCAGATTTTTTTGTACAAGTAATTTTGACTGACTACTTATGTCTACCTTTTTTACGCATGGTCTTCTCTTCCCTACTCTCTTTACTGAAATGTGCTTGCCTAGGTTACAAAATCTGCTGGCTTATACAAATATATGAATTAATAAGGATAGATGCTTGAAAAAGCAATAACGCACTTAAACCAACCAATACATAGATAACTAATAGTCAACAACATACAATTATCAAAATAAACTATACTGCTACACCTACTAAGCTATGTTTCATCAAATATTCTGCAATTTGAACAGCATTAGTAGCAGCACCTTTTCTTAAATTATCTGAAACGACCCAAAGATTTAAACCATTTTCAATAGATTCGTCTCGTCTGATTCGTCCAACAAACACTTCATCCTGATTTTTTGCAAATCGAGGCATTGGGTATTTATTATTCTGAATATCATCTTGAACAATAATGCCTTCACTATTTGCTAACGTCTCTTTTATGGTCTTAATATCAAATGGTTGTTTCAATTCGACGTTGATAGATTCTGAATGTCCACCATGAACAGGTACACGCACAGCCGTTGCCGTAATGGCCAAACTTTCGTCATTTAATATTTTTCTCGTTTCGTGAACGAGTTTCATTTCTTCTTTGGTATAATCGTTTTCTAAAAATATATCGCAATGTGGTAAGCAATTTTCAAAAATTGGATAATTATAAGCCATTTCATCGTTTGTCAACTCCTTTCCATCTCTTTCCGATTCGTATTGATTGACTGCTTTTACGCCCGTTCCCGTAAAGGATTGGTAGGTTGAAATCACTAAACGTTTCACACCATAATCTTTATGAATAGGTGATAATGCCACCACCATTTGAATGGTCGAACAGTTTGGATTAGCGATAATTTTATCTTCTGCTGTTAAGACATGGGCATTTACCTCTGGAACAACTAATTTTTTGGTTGGATCCATTCTCCAAGCCGAAGAATTGTCAACAACTGTCGTCCCAACTTCCGCAAATTTGGGTGCCCATTCTTTTGATACGCTTCCACCTGCCGAAAAAATAGCAATATCGGGCTGTGCATTTACAGCGTCCTGCATTCCAATAATCGTATGATCTTTACCGTTGAAATGAACTGTTTTACCCACTGAACGAGCCGAAGCCACAGGTAAAAATTCTGTTATCGGAAAATTTCGTTCCTTCAAAACTTCACACATAACTGTACCTACTAAGCCTGTTACACCAACAACTGCTACTTTCATAAATCAATGTATTTCTAAATTCTAAGAAACCATGTATACGCATCCAAATTTTCCTTGTTACTAAGTTATTGTTAAAGTTTGGATCGCTGCTTTTTTTCTGGTTTGTAGAAGATTTAATTGTTGTAAATAACTAAATTTTCAAGTGGTCACAAATATAAGTGGATTTAGTACATAAAGTCAATGGCTTTTTCCGTAAGTATTGAAATAGACAAATTATTGAGAGATGAATTAAGAAAGCGTAAAGAATGTATATTTGATACTTATCCACGCATAACTTTCTTATCTTTACTTACACATTCAGTTATAATATAGGTAGACAAACCTATTCAACTCAAATATTCTGCGAAATGCGGTATCTTACATTACTACTACTTACACTTATTCCGATTTTTAGTTTTGGACAATTTCAAGATGATTTTTCGGATAATGATTTTTCTAATAATCCAACTTGGCTAGGTGATACGGATAATTTTACAGTAACCTCAAACGAGTTACAACTCAATGACGAAGACGCTTCGCAATCCACTTCACAACTATATACAAATGTGCTGATGGCAGATAGCACCAATTGGGAATTTTATGCTCGATTAGAGTTTTCGCCTTCTACTTCTAATTTTGCAAAAGTTTATATTCAATCCGACAATAGTGATTTGACAGGTGACTTGAACGGCTATTTTGTTAAAATTGGGGGTATTTCTGGATCAGATGACACCGTAGAATTGTATCGTCAATCTGGTTCAACAGAGACGTTATTAATTAGCGGCGAACCTGGCGGTGTAGGTGGAAGTACCGCTGAAATACGAGTAAGGGTAACGAGAGACAATGCTGGAAATTGGGAGTTATTCGCAGATTTTTCAAACGGAACAAATTTAGTTTCTCAAGGAACAGCAATGGATAATACGTTTCCAACGGGAGAATATCTAGGCGTGTCGTGTCGATATACTTCTACTCGAAAAGATTTATTCTTTTTTGATGACTTCGTAGTTGATCCGATTTTCATGGATACAGCTGCACCTGAACTGGTGAATGCAACGGCTATTTCTTCTATGGAAATTGATATTCAATTTAGTGAACCTGTGGACGTTACTAGTATTGTTCCAAATAACTTTCAAATCGATGGTGGACTCAATATCGTTTCGGCAGAGCTCGATATGGATAATCCTGCTTTAGTGCATTTGGTGTTGGACGATAATTTGGTTAATGGGCAAGATTATGAAATTACTATAAATGGTGTTCAAGATCTAAATGGAAACACCCTCTCTAATGGCGTTTCTACTGTTCGTTATTTTGAAACGACTATCGCTGGCGAATTTGAATTACTTATCAATGAATTTTATCCTGACAAATCACCTCAAATTGGTTTACCTGATGGTGAATTTATAGAATTATACAATCCAACTTCTAAGACCTTTGATCTTCAAGATTATAGTATCGCAGATAATAATTTATCATTCGTCAATCTCCCTTCATTCATTTTACTACCCGACCAATACGTGATTTTATGTAATAGTGAGTTTGCCTCTTTGTATAGCGTCTTTGGTGAGGTAGCAACGGTTGATTTACCTGCCCTGAATGACGGTGGAGATGATATTGTGTTGATTTCAAATGAAGATGGCACAACTATTCATTCATTGAGTTACACCAAAAATTGGATTACAGATGTTTCCAAACAAGAAGGGGGTTGGAGTTACGAACTCAAAAATCCCAATAGTCCATGTTTGGGTGCTGAAAACTGGGATGCTTCTAACAATTTGGCAGGTGGAACACCTGGTATTGCTAACTCTATTCTTTCTACAGAAACAGACAGCACCAGTCCTAGTTTGGTATCGGCTATTCCAGTTGAAAATAATCAATTAGTAATTACTTTTAGTGAAAACATTGATGCAGATATTGCTGTGTTTGATATTGACAATAATTTGGAAATTGATGCGATCAACGCACAAGGAAATACGATTTTTATTGCGCTGACAACAGACCTACAAGAAGGTATTTCTTATACCATTACAGCGACGAATGTTGCCGACTGTATCGGAAACACAGCCGATCCATTGACTGCAATGTTTCAATTGCCAGAAGCAGCTGATGTAGAAGATATTATCATTAACGAAATTTTATTTGATCCCGTTTCTGGTGGAGCAGATTTTGTGGAGTTGTATAATCGTTCTACTAAAACAATCAATCTAAGAGGTTTGGAAATGGGTAATACACAAAATGGTCAAACATCAGTGATAAGTAATGATTTTGTGTTAACGCCAGGTGATTATGTAGTATATACCGAAAACGTAT
>JAHDFQ010000071.1 GCA_020628085.1 Saprospiraceae bacterium | reverse complement strand
GAAGTCTTTCGGGACGCTCTAGCCAACTGAGCTAATCCCCCTTTTGAGTAATTAAGTAATCAATATATTTTCTACTTTTTTTCGCTTTTATAGCTCTTTCTCTTACTAATGCTTCTTTATACGTCTCAAATAATTCTGTATGTACTATTTTCCAAGGTCTTCCACTTTTCGTAGATTTAGTAGCCCCTGCGTTATGTCTTGATAGTCGATTTTCTACATTGGCACTCGCTCCTATGTAATAACGATCTCTACTTTCTGAATACAGTATATAGACTCTATATACACTTCTCCTCCTTAAACCTCCAAGACAATTTTGAGGGCTCGACGCCCGACAAAATTGAGAACAAGTAGTATTTGCAAATCAAAATCATTTAATGGACAATTCCGATTAAAATTATCTACTCAAATCATATTTATCAATCGCCCGCTTTCCAGAAACATGTAATTGACAACGATAAATCGTTTCACATAAAGTCAATTCTGAACAGGTTTCGTCGGCTTGTCCCCAAGCATAATTACAAGTAAACAACTTTTCGCCTAGTTCATCATATACGACAACGGGTGCGTCATAGGCGTTGATACTTGCTAGGTAAACAGTAGCACCATTGATTTGACATTCAGAAATTTCACCAAGTTTATAGCGTTCATACAAATTTTGAAGTGGATCAATTTGAATTATTTGAAAACTACAAAAAAATAGTATTCCAAGAAATATATGTAGGGTTATTTTCATAAAAAATTACATCAGTATAAATATAAAAGGAACATTTAAGTAGTTCGTCAGTAAAATTAGTACAAAACAAATCTATTAATCCATCAAAAAATAATTCGTAACCCCGAGGATTCGGAGTCAATTACTTATTCTTTTTATGACGGCAGATTTTTTTGCACAAGTAATTTTGACTGACTACTTACGTCATCTATAATAACGTAAACGTCCTTTTCATATTTCATTGGAAGACAGGAAACCTAGTTCTGTTTTTGAAGTACTTCCCCTTTTGGTACTGGCGTGGTACGTTTTGGTGCTACTTTATTAATATTAGCATTTGCTGCTACATATTTACCCATCATAAACCATATGTCATCACTTTCTTCCCCAAAACAAGATTTGTTAGCATGTTTTCTCGCTCTAAACGCATAAACACCTTGCTCATCTTTTGGTAATTTTTCGATGGCTGCTGTAACGATCTTATTATGACAAGCTTGCATTTCTTGTACTTCTGCTACTGCTTTTCCAGCAGCTTTATCAAACGAGGTCTGATCTTTTACTCCTTTAATTTTTGAATAAACCTTAATACCCTGTAAACAAGCACAAAGTTGATCTCCAGTTGCACGTTCTGCTTTAGTAGCAGGTTCATTCTGCGCTTTGGTTTTACGATCTTGAATTTCCTTCATTTTTGCAATTTCTTCTGCACTGCGTTGAGGTTTTGCATTATGATCGTGGTTATGCCCTGAGTGATCGTGTCCTGAATGGTCATGCCCTGAGTGATCATGCCCCGAATGATCGTGCCCGCTATGGTCATGTCCGTCGTGATTATGATCGTGTCCACTATGATCTGTTGTTTGATTCGCTGTCGTAGTATCTCCTCCACAGGCTTGAATAATCAATAAGCAAAATATCGCCAAACCAATTGTCTTTACTATTTTCATGTATAATGTATTTTTTTAATAATTTAAAATCGTAATATCTATCTCAAAAAACTTGCCTAAAATAAATCAAGTTAAAGTACCATCACAAAACAAATTTACAGCAATACATCTACATTTTCCCAAACTATTCTATGTGCTGAAACATGATCGATACCAGGCAGTTTACAAGTACTCAATTCTACTTTTTTTCCTCCAATTCTTTCATAAAAAGCAATAGCTCTATCGTTGTTTTCTAAAACCCAAAGATAAAGATTCGTTTTCATATTTTCGTCTTTAAAATATTGGGCGGTCTGTTGCATTAGAGCTCGTCCGATACCTCTACTTTGAAAGTTAGCAGAAACATGCAGGTTATCTAATAATGCACCCCATTTTGGATCATGGTTAAGATAAGTACAAGCAAAACCACAAAAAATCCCTTTTTCTTCCGCTACAATTATAAGTTGATTAGTTGGATGATCTGTGAAGCGTTTTGTCCAAATATCTAAACGTTCAGAAGCGGCTTCAACATCTAAATAATGATCACTTAATACACCTCTGTAGTTTTGTTGCCAACTTTGTGTATGCAAATGTGCAATTTGTGCAGTATCCTTCTTTGTAGCGAATCTATATTGAATCATTGTTGTCGTTTTTCTACCAAATAGATTGAATGGTGCAATGTATATGATTAAACTGTACGTCCTGTTTGACTTTTTTAAACATCAGTTGTTTTCCAATGGGTGCATCAGGTGAAATCACAAATACTTTTTGTTGTTCTATCATCAATTTACCAATGCCAATTGCCATGTAATACATATTTCCATTTGTCGTTTTAACTAGCGATCCCAATTCTATGTTAGACTGAGGCAATTTATTTTTAATTTGATTTAACACCAATAAGTCTTGTTTCGCTTGCATCAGTTGACGAGTATTTTGGTCTTCGGCTTGTTGCATCATGGCTCGACCTGTCTCATATTTGTCCCCAACACTGCTTTTGGTTTCATTGTTTCGAGATTCTGTAATTGATCCTAAAACAGATTCAATAGTTTGAATGCGCTGCTGAACTTGCTGTTCGCAAAGTGTCCAAATATTCTTTTTTAATAATGCAAAATTTGTCATAAATAACCAAAATTGATAGATAAATGGGATTTTGTTGATAATTTTGCCCTATTTATTGATAAAAAATGTAAATTACACAACATTTTAAGAAAAAATACGCTATTATAATATGGTAAATTATAAAAATAACATTTTTGCTTCTCCCAGCTTCTCCGAAATGTTTTATTGACTTTTTGCTCTTCGCCTTTTAGAATCGACTTTCAAGTCCCTTTTTACCATCTTATGTTACCTTATTATATGTTTATATCATTGAATTATTACTACCCAATTTAAATAAAACGTTTGAGTACAAACCATTTATTGATATATTCCTATTTTATTAATTAACGAATTGAATTGAATATCTAAAATTATAGTATTATGAAAGAAGCATTATATGAAAAGTCTATAACATGGGCCAAAAAGAAAGGTTTTAGCGATATCAAAGCCAATTGTGAAGGCTATGAGGCTCCTAATAATATTAAGCAAGTGAGAGATGATTCGGTCATTATCCCTGATATTACCGCTTCTAGTTATGGACATAAATCATATATCGAAATTGCACTTAAAAATGATGACAAACAATCGACGATCTCTAAATGGAAATTGTTAGGAACGTTGGCAGCTAGAAAAGGTGGAAAACTTTATTTAATGGCTGGACGTGGACACAAAGCATTTACGGATGATATCGTAAAAGATTACAACCTGATTAATACTCAAGTTGTTAGTATATAGGAGGTTTCTGAAAATTTCCAAAATAACAATGGACATTCATCAATCATTGCATGCGTCCATATTTTTTTCAACAAAATAGAAATTATGCGTAGAAAGGCAAGTTTTAATTTAAAACCAGACTTTTATTACTTCAAAGTGAAAATGGGTTACCAAAACTCTATCACTATATCTCGCAAAGAGAAAAGAGAAGCTCTATTAGCTTATAAAGGTTATATCAAGCAACATAAGGAATGTGAGTGGTTAGGAAAATGGGATGGGAAAAATTATTCCGAAGATAAAATCTCAGCTTTAACTAGCTAGATCATTGTAATTATAAAAAATACTTGAATCCATTCGTTTAAATTATTTTAAGCGAATGGATTTTGTATTTTTAATGGGTTTTATAATTCTCTGATAAAAGACTTTAACATTCATTTTCAAGTTTGGCATTCGCCTCAAGCCGGCTGGGCTCTTCATTTTTTTCATTGCCAAAAAAACTCTACCTGTGGCAGACAGGGAAGCAAACTAGCCTGCGGCAGGAAGGAAACGCTAGAATCTATAAACTTTTTTGGCTAGCTCTCTTTGCTAACGCAAGCTGACTCATGGTCAAACAGTATAGCTTCAACCATCCGCCACCTAAGAGCGACTTTTTTTAGATAGTGAATTTACTTTTTCAGATACTTTCTTTTTAAGTATTTGACTTTCACCTCTAATACGGATCGACATCTACACTCACGCGCACTTGCGAGCAACCTGTACTTTTTTGCATTTCGTGGGTCGCATTTCTAATTAGTTTTTTCACCTTGGCGATGACATCTGCTTTTCGTTCTATTTTTATCATGATATCCATTAGGTAATAGGTACGGACTCGTGCAATAGAAGGAACGGCTGGCCCAATGACTCGACCACCAAGAAAGTGCTTGAGGTGATTGGCAAAAATACGTGTTCCTTGATTGAGATTTTGTGGTTTTTTATGTCGTAAGGTGATTTTTATTAATCGACAAAAAGGTGGATAGGCGAAGGTTTTACGTTCCGTCAGTTCTCTGTTATAGAAATGTAAATAATTATTGTGAATGACTTCTTTAATGACAGGATGAGCGGTATCGAATGCTTGAATGATTACCTTACCCCGTTTCTTTTTTCGACCTGCCCGCCCACTAACTTGTGTTAGTAATTGAAATGAGCGTTCGCCTGCTCTAAAATCAGGGTATTGCAAGGGCTGATCGGCACTCAACACACCGACCACACTCACATTATCAAAATCCAATCCTTTAGTAACCATCTGTGTTCCAACGAGAATATCTAAGCGTTTTTCTTCAAAATCATTGATGATTCGGGCATGGGCATGTTTGGTGCGAACGGTATCAAAATCCATTCGACCAATGTTGGCATCGGGGAAAAAGATTTGGAGTTCGTCGACTATTTTCTCAGTACCGTCACCTTTGAGCGTTAGTTTACGGTCTCCGCAAGCAGGACATTCTTTGGGTAATCGTTTTTCTGAACCACAATAATGACATTGTAAATTATTATGAAATTTATGATAGGTCAAACTCACATCACAGTTGCGACATTCGGCGTGCCATCCACAAGTGGTACATTGAATAGTGGGTGAGTACCCTCTTCTATTCTGAAACAAAATGGCTTGCTCCTTTTTGTCTAATGCCTCTTTAAGTTCCTTCATCAAAACAGAGGTAAACATTGATTGCATGGTCTGTTTTTTGAGTTCATCTTTCTTGTCAACTATAATGATTTCGGGCATTTCCAAACCACCAAAACGCTCCTTCATTTCTACAAACCCATACTTCTGTTCTTGTGCATTTTTATACGATTCAATAGATGGGGTTGCCGTTCCTAACACCACTTTTGCACCACAAATATTAGCCAAATAAATAGCAGCATCCCGGGCATTATAGCGTGGTGCAGGATCAAATTGTTTATATGAAACATCATGTTCTTCGTCCACGATTATTAATTTCAAGTTGGTATATGGCAAATACAAACTTGATCTTGCGCCCAGAACAATCGGTTTTCCTTTGATAGCAGCTTTCCACATTTCTACTCGTTCGTTGTTATTCAAACGTGAATGGTAGACCGAAATATCGTCGCCAAAAATAACTTGTAAGCGGTTAATGATCTGTGCCGTCAGACCAATTTCGGGTAATAAATAAAGGACTTGTCCACCTTCTTGAAGAACTTTTTGAATCAACTCTATATACACCCTTGTTTTTCCGCTTCCTGTAACTCCGTGTAACAAGACCACATTTTTGTCTTCAAATTGTTGTTGGATGGAAGCAATAGCATTGACTTGTTGCTCGGCGAGTTGATGTGCTTCTATCAGTTCTTCTTCGTAGCCACCAATTCTACTAATTTCTTTATTGTAAGATTCAAATATACCTTTTTTTACCATGGCGTTTAAAACACCAGAATCTACATTTGCAGCTTTATAAATCTCTTGTTTTCGGACAAATTCTTGCTGTCGAGCGATTTGAATAAATGCCATCAAAGCTGCGGTTTGCCGTTCGGATTTAGCTGTTTTCTCGAAGGCACTACTTAAGCTAGATGGATCAGATAAATAAGGTTCGCAAAAACGAATACACGCAACTTTTTTAGGTTTATATTTTGTTTTTATTTCTTCTTTTAAATATAAAACTCCATGAGCCAGCAATCTGTGAATGAGCGGATAGACCGTTTTCTGATCTAAAATAGCTCGAATTTCCTCAATGCTCAACTCATTTTGAATCGTCAACGCTTCCGTTATCATATATTCTTTGTCGTTGAGACCATCGAAATTTTCATCGAATGTTGGACTCAACAACACTTTTGTTTCACTGGCTAATTTAAGATTTGCAGGTAGTGCGACGTGCATCACTTCTCCCAATGTACAGGCGTAATAAGAGGCGATCCATTTCCATAGTTTGAATTGCGTTTCATTGACAATCGGTTCGGTGTCAATGACCGAAAGAATGGGTTTGAGTTGTTGCTCTTCTGGCTTATTTTGATGTTTTTCAATGACTAATCCAGAGTAGAGTCTGTTTTTACCAAACTGTACTTCGACTCGCATCCCTATTTCGATCTGATTTTGCCATTCTGTTGGAACATAATAGGTATACGGTTTGGGAACGGCAATCGGGAGGATGACGTTGACAAAATGATGGGTTGGGATGGAGTGATATTCGCTCGTGGGCATTTACAGTGTTAAAGCTTAAACATTGAGCGTGAAGAGGTCACTCAAGTGACCTCTTCACTAGAACTTGATTTACAATTTTTTCCAAAATACGATTTTATCATCACCTTCTTGGTAAAAATCACGAATTCGAGCTTCTTTGGTGTAGTTACATTTGTCGTAGAACTTTCGGGTCAACTCAAATTCTGGTAGCCCTGAAGTTTCTACAATCAAAATACGTTGCTTCATTTCTCGAAGTAAATTTTCAACATATTCCATGATAGCTGCTCCAATACCTTGACCTTGTTTAGATTTATGAATGGCAATCAAATACAAGTTGTATGTGCCTTCTGTCATCTGTTCTGGAGCGCAATAGGCTACTGCAATGGGATTTTTCTCGCCATCTACGGTCAACCAAATGTCATCGGAATCTTCGTTCTCAAAATAATTCTCAATCATACCATCTAAATATTCAGATGGAAATAATTCGCTGGAATCAATGACCGCTTTTAAGCTTTCTAAGTCTTTTTTTTGGACGTTTCGTATGGTGTTCATTTTGTTTGTTTTGGGGATAGAACAAAAAGAGTTGTGAGTAAGTTCCGAAATTAAAATAAAAGACCTAATTACTCATCTATCCTTTCTTCAATAACACCTGCACACCTGTAAACTCATAAGCTGCTTCTAAAAATTCTAGCATTTTAGACCAATTTTCGGCAGGTTCGGTATTGTTAGCATACCATTTTTGTGTATCAATTAATAGTTGATTACCCTTGATTTTAGCGGAACTCACAAAGCCTCCTGTTTCATTTTGAACATCCATATTTAATTTTTCAATTCCCTCGACAGTATATCCTTCTGGAATAGTGAATGCTATTTCATTTGAATACGATCTAGCACTGGACATATGTACGGGAATGGTTCGAGTCATATCTTCTTCTGCAATTTCTCGTTGTCCACCAATAAATAAACCTGCACTTAATAAATAATTTGAACCAGCAGGTTTGAGCAATCCATCAACCGTAGCATCAAAGCCAAACACAAAATCGGTTTCGCCGAAACGGGCTATTTTTTGAATTTCAAAATTAGAGACTTCTGGGTCTTCTGTATCATAATCATTAGAAACCATGGCTTCCAAGGTCTTTTGACGACTCTCTTTTACAGACTTCAAGTATTCTGCTTTCGATTCTTTTAACTTTTGACGTTGTTTTTTTGGAACAGATATTTCTTCATTATTATAAGCTTGATTTTCTTTTGGCAAGTAATCATACATATACACGTAACGCTGCTGATACCAATCTTTATTGAGTCCTGTTAATTTAAATTGTAAATCTAAATCTAATCGTTCTTCATCTTCATTCATTTTAATCTTGGATATGGTTTTATAATGATTATCCTGATATTTACTGATGGGTAAGGTCTCTTTATAGGCTATATTATTACCTTGACTTAGCTTGAAAACATAGGCTTCTGTACCTTCTAGAGTTTCTGGAATCGCATTTACTTCTGGATGCAAACTAAAATTGGAAAAATAAACAGGATCGTCTCCTTGTGTTCTTACCAAGAAATCTAGTTCTTCCAAAAATAATAAATCTTCCATAGAACCATATGCACGTTCCATTCCGACAATAATTTCTCCTTTAACATCTAGAGCCTTAAATGCCGCACGCATGATGAGCACAAACTCATAGGCACTTTTACCTAAATCAGAACCAAAACCAAGGTAATATTTTTCCAACTTTGCCCCTACGTATAAATTATTTAGATAATAATACATTTCGATAGCTTTTTCATTATCCGTCATATTTTTCAAACTCATATTCTGAGTTTCTAAATGTACTTTAAATGGTTTAAGATTAAAATACTCTGTGAATCCAGATAATTTACCATAGAATTTTTCAACATCACTTCGAGTCACTTCTGTTTTTAATTCACCTGGTTGTCCATGAAAATTATATAAATATCCTTCCATGCGTTTGTAACGAGTGTACAAAACTTGGAATTTGATAGCAGGTAAGGCACAATACGGATAAATCCAATCTGTTCCTTTTGCTTTTTCAATGTCCGTTGCTTCTACTGTATAAATTTTGAGTTTGTCCACTTCTTTTTCCTTGATTTGTGGTGCTCCGTTGACGGGTCTATAATTGACAAAAAAGTTTTTTTCCACTTCAAATTGCAGTCGCATATAATCAACTGGATAATCTCCACTCAACGTCGTAATAGCTGGGGTAAAAGCTCGGTTGGTTTGAATGGCATGTTCCTCCACTTCATGATAGAAATAATCAATAATATCTCCTACCTCTAAATTTGGGATAGCCAATTTTTTTAGATTATCACTTTTGGAATCTGTTTCTACAGAAACGGCATTATCCAGATCAATAATTTTTTCTACTCCATTGGGTTTGATGACCTTAAAACCTGTGATAGTTTTTCCACGTGAGCGACCAAATCCGCCATTGATACGGTAGCGTTCATTGAAGGAAAACTCTGAATATTCTGTCACGGCATTATTGTCCAATAGAGCTACTCTAGTATGAAACGTTCGCTCTGCTAACACATACGACCCTCTTTTATCAAACGTATATTTATAGTCTTGAAAAAGAATCACTGCTGATTCTTCTTTCCATTTTTCAGGAACGGTTGTGTTGGAGAAAACAGCATCCTTTTTACCCCATATTTTGGTTTTTAACGGTACTTTTTTGGATTGCGCATCCAGTACTTGAGGTGCGACAAAACTTCCTAATACGAGGATGATAAGGAGGGTTGATAATCGTTTCATGGTTTATTTTTATATTTTTATTGATGTTTTTTGCTTTGAAATAACTCACCAATTTTCTAGCTTTCCTTTTTTAAAGCAATTTGAGATTTATACTGTTTGGTTAAGTCTTTAACAGCTTTGTTCCACGCTTCAAAGTTTTCTTTTTTGATTTCTGCATTAGGAATCATAATTTCTTTACGATAAAGAATGGTGTTATCTTTTTGGGAATAATCCACTTTAAAAGTAAAGTCAGTATGTTCTTTTTTTAAATTTTCAGGTAGCGTACTGACGGTGTAGCCATTTGGTATTTCAAACTCTACTTCTGTAACATTATGGAGTTTGTAGTTGAATAAATAATCCGTTTTTCGCTCGTCAAATAATCCACTTTTGTATTCTTTTTCTAAATCTAAATCGAGATAAATTTCATCACCAAAACTAGACACTCCTTTTTTCCATTCAAAATTATAATCAATTGTCATGACCTCATCTCGTTGTTTGAAATCAGAGGTTTGAATATCCGTTGCTTTACAGCTTTTATCACTATCTGTCAAATAATATTTTAAGGCATCCTCCCTTAAATCTTGCTTCATATTATTGATATGATATAAAAATTGAGCTTGACTTTCACCATTTAACTCCAATCGACTCGTCCCAACCAGCTTATCTTCTTCTAGTTGTAATCTTCGAAAAGTATAACTGGTATTATTAGAATAGGGTGATACAGGAATTTGCGACGTAATAAAATTCGTTCCGTCTTCAATCAATACAGGTCGTCCTTGAATGCGCTCTGCGTATTGACCCAATGCTCCAAAATCTTCGGTAGCATCCAAAAATATAAATTCTCCATTTAATTTCACCGCACAGATCATGTGATTGTCCACTCCCAAAGACGGGGTACTGTAATCATAGGACAATCGACGTGTCCCAATCCAAGTCAAACGTGCATCGAACCCGATTGATTTGAGCATTTCTTTAGTTAAATTTGCCATTCCTTTACAGTCGCCGTATCTCTTGTTGAATACTTCTTGACAGTCATCAGGCTGAAAACCTGCAATACCATCTTCAAAGGCAATGTATCGGATGTTTTCTTGTACCCAATAGTAAATTGCCTTTATTTTCTCAGTATCCGTAGCTGCCTCGGCTGTTAATTCTTTAGCCAGTGCCGCAACTGCTGAGGGATCATTTTTCATACCTGTTGTCAGGTGTTGATACCAAGTATATAAATCTTTAGTTGTTTTTAGACCCAGATTGGTTTTTCCTTTGTAATTATATCCTTGATATAAAAAAAGTACATGTGGATACAGATGAGTTGGTCCTTTGCTATCTACTTCGTCTACTTTTGGTGCTACGTCTTTAGTAAAATAAGAGATGACCTTACCGTCAAATTTATCATTTGGGATCGCTTTACTCTTTTCATTGTCAAAGTTCATTTCCTTAATCTCCAGATTGAGCCATCTTGGGATATTAATAGTAATATTTCGACTCCTCATAGGGTATCGATCTACTAAATATTCAGAAATAAAGTATCGAATATCATCATATTTTTTTGTTATACTGACTTTTCGACGTGTTCCGATAGTTGGAAATGGCACTCCAAAGTAGCAAATTTTAGAATCGCTATAGAAAATTCCATTTTGAGAATAAGTTTCATCGGTTCGATTAATATTGATGAACTTTCCTTTTGAATTGCGTACTTCAATATTCCCCACTGAACTATAATCATCATAAAATTCTCCAATGGCAAAATTGATATTGGGTTTTAAAGAGACGAATACTTCTACTGATTTAACAATGACTTCTACTTTTTCAGACTTGGTATTAAAATCAAAAGATACCTCAATATCGCTGCTGAGTGCTGCAACAGAACTGTCTTCATGTGCTGCTTTCATTTTTTCTGCAAAAGCAAAATCAGTTGGATCAACCTTATTTTTTTGACTAAAAATAGTTGTAGTGAAGCAAATGAAAAGAATGGATAATAGAATTCGGTTCATGGACATCCGTTTTTCTGAAGAATAAGTATATTGGTATATATGTTCTAAAACTATACCGTTTTTAGACTGTAATCTATTTCATATTCATTTTTCATTAATGTATGATTGTTTTAATAGGCTAAAGCCTATTTTACGTTAACCACCGATAGAACTCATGCTTTCTGTGATTAAGGGATCAAAGTGCCGATTTTGCTCAGCTTCAAAACCATCTTTTGCTCGATTGCCTAAAGCATCCAAAAAGGTAGCTTGAATTTGTGCGTCGCTTGCCCCTGCACGCATCACATCTTTTATATTAAATACACCTGTATCATATAAACAAGTTTTTAGAATACCTCTGGGTGTGAGTCGAATGCGATTACACGTTCCACAAAATGTACGACTGTAAGCTGCTATGATACCAAACGTTCCTTGGAAACCTTTTATTTGATAATTGGTAGAAGTCGAGTACTTTCCATCTTCTATTTTATAAATATGTGGATAGGTCGCCTCAATATGTTGATAAATTCGTTTGTAATTCCATTCCAATAAAGAAGGTGTTCGGTTTGTACCATTGAACGGCATTTCCTCTATAAACCGAACATTAATGGGGTTGGCTTTTGCTAATTCCACCATTGGAATAATATCATCAATATTTTGATCTTGCATGACGACCATATTGATTTTTGTGGGTAGCTTAGCTACTATGAGCGCATGTAAGGTTTCCATTACAGTATCAAAAACATCTCGTCGGGTTATGTCAAAAAAACGTTGTTTGTTTAAACTGTCTAAACTTAAATTGACTGATTTGATACCAATTTGTTGAAGTTGAGGAATGAGGTTTTGGGTTAATGTTCCGTTGGTTGTTAGGTGAACTTCTTGTAAGTTTGGTGTTTTGACGAGGTCGCTTAAAAAGTGGATCATATCTTTTCGTACGAAAGGTTCTCCACCTGTAATTCGGACTTTCGTAATGCCCATTTTGGCTAATACTCGAACCAAACGCAGCATTTCTTCATACGACAATAATTCCGTTTTTGGGACATAATCAATTCCTTCTTCAGGCATACAATAAAAGCAGCGAAGATTGCAGCGGTCAGTTACTGCAAGGCGAAGGTAATTAATAGGTCGTTGGTGATTGTCGTATAACATAATCATAAAGATAACTAAAAACGACTTTGTAAGTTGTAATTAAACCTTAATTTTAAACACAGGTGTAATCTGACGGTTAAATGCAAGTAGAATGAAAAATCATTTGTAAGGCAGCAATGAATCCAACACCTTTGACTGAAGTTACCAAGTCGTATATTTTTTGATCTCGTCTTTTAGTTCTAATATTTGAAAAAGTCATTTTTCGATAGCTTGTGATTTTTTCTTATAAACCCTTCGCAATCTCATTGGAATCGTCTTCTATCCATTGACTCACACAATCAGAAGTCATAAATTAATTATGAATATGCTATTTATTACTCCTTCTCTTTCCGCTGCGCACTAAAATAGTCTAACACCTTCGTCGCAGCTACCTTTCCAACGACATCTGTCATCGCAGAATGTGATGCTTCTTTCAGCTTTTTTACTGAACCGAAGTGGGTCAGTAGTTTTTGAGCGGTCTTTTCACCGATGCCTTTAATATTGGTGAGTTCGGTTGTGGTGAAGTGCTTAGATCGTTGATTTCGATGGAAGGTAATCGCAAAGCGGTGTGCTTCGTTTCGAGCGTGTTGTATCAATTTGAGTGATTCCGATTTTTTGTTGATATATAATGGAATGGAATCGCCGGGGAAAAAGATTTCTTCGAGTTGTTTGGCAATACCAACGACGGTCATTTTATTTTCTAAACCTAGTTTACGGATACTTTTCATAGTCGAACTCAACTGCCCTTTTCCACCATCAATAATAACCAATTGAGGCAAGGGTTGATCTTCATCCAATAAACGTTTGTAGCGACGATAAACCACTTCTTCCATCGACGCAAAATCATTCGGTCCGACAACGGTTTTTATATGAAAACGTCGATAATCTTTTTTGGAAGGTTTGGCATTTTTAAACACCACACAAGCCGCCACAGGATTCGACCCTTGAATATTAGAGTTATCAAAACACTCAATATGCATCGGTAAACGATCCATTTGTAAGTCGCTTTGCAACGTTCGTAAAATACGTTCGGCGTGCGTTTGTTTATTTTGGTGTGAAATGGCTTGCTTCTGTTTTTGAAGCATGTAGTATTTAACGTTTTTGTTGGATAACTCTACTAATTTCTTTTTATCACCTATTTTCGGGACAACATTTATGACATTGGGTATGGCTACAACCACTTCAAAATCTGTTAATATTTCTGGTGCAATGCTCTGGAATTTCTCTCGAATCGTAGGGATGACAAATTCTAAAATATCCTTTTCGTCGTCATCTAGGTTTTTCGTCAATTCAATTGTATCTGTATTGATGATCGCACCATTGACTACCTTTAAATAATTGACATACGCCATTTTATCGTCACTCGTGATACTAAACACGTCCACATCTTTGATAGTCGTACTTACTACGGTCGATTTTCCTTGATAATCGCCAAAAGCAGTCAATTTTTCCTTAATTTGTTGTGCTTTTTCAAAACGGAGATTCTCCGCATGATCCATCATTAAGGCTTTAAAATGGCTTTTGACTGCTCCAAAATTACCTTTTAGTATATTTTTGACTTGATCTATTCGTTCGTTGTATCCTTGTTCATCTTCCAAACCCGTACAAACACCAGTACAATTTTTGATGTGGTATTCTAAGCAAAGTTTAAATTTACCTTTATCAATATTTTCTTGAGATAAATTATAACTACACGTTCTAAGTGGAAATAATTGTTTAATGAGATCGAGAATAGTGCCCAATCGCCATTTAGAAACATACGGGCCAAAATAGTAGGAACCGTCTTTAATGATTCGTCGAGTAATAAATACTCTCGGAAATCGCTCATTTTTAATACAAATGTAAGAGTAGCTTTTTCCATCTTTCAACATCACATTATAGCGTGGTTGAAACTTCTTGATTAAAGTACTTTCTAACAATAATGCATCTACTTCTGTATCGACAATCGTATACTCAAAACGCTGTGCATTTTTGACCATTGTCCGCGTTTTAGGGCGTTGATTTTTAATTCCTGTAAAATATGAAGCTAATCGGTTTTTTAGATTTTTTGCCTTTCCCACATAGATGATTGTCCCTTCAGGATTGATGAAGCGATACACCCCTGGTTGTTTGGGTAAGGTGGGTAGTAATTTTCGATAATCTTCTGGTGTCATTGTTATACCACAGGCTTTTGCCTATTCCATTTTTTATGTAAACTCACAGCCTAAAGGCTATGCTACTTAAAACAACTCTATCGTATCTCCAGGCTTGAAGGTTTCTCCTTCTCCATCGCTTTTTTTCTTGGGTGCTTCATTTGTCACAGATTTAATTTCTTTAATACCTGTCAGTCGTTGGTCGCTGAGTTTGTTCCCCATTGCTTTCCAACCTTTAACATCAATAAATTCGGCTAGGTTCACGTCGCCTTCGATCTTTTCAGATTTGACTTTCATCGTATATTTTAAGGTAGGATTGGGTTTGGTACTGACAAACATGAGTTTGGTCTTTGGGTGATCGGTGATAAATAAAAACCGTTGATTATTGGTAGATGTTTCAACATTAAAACGTTTGACCACCGTCCAACCTTTACTGCCTTCATAGTACATACAGCTAATCACCGTTTTTGGGTCAAATTTTTCTATACTCAATAATTCTTTGGGATCGAATCGCTTGTTCATATCAAAATCAAGCACCTCGTATTCGGCTGATTTGTAAATCGCTAAAATGGCACTTCCCGTATCAAATTCACCTAAATAAAGTCCTCTTTCGTCATTGTTCAGACGTCCGCTAGCTTCGTCCATCCAGACTTTAAGTGCGCCTAAAGTTGAACTACCAACCGATTTTTGTGTGATTTTACGAACAGGATAACGTGTCAGAATATTTCCACCTGCGCCACGTCCTTTAATGCCTATTTCTCCAAAATCAAAGTCGAATATTTTCTTTTTAGCCGTACAGCCTTGGGTTAATTGTACCGTTAAAATTTCAGATTCTCCGTTTGGATTGACTGTAAAGTACAATACTTTTGAGCCTTTCGTTCCTTTAGTCAACGGATATTCTTTATCTCTTGTAATAGAAGTGACATTAAAGCGTTTTGCCATAGAACGCCCTGTTGCCCCATCTAAATAAACGAGATTGTAGGTCGTTCGGTCGTCTCCTTTTTTCCAAACATTGGCATGTAAAATATTCTTACCAACAAAAACTTTATCAGAAATACGCACGACTTTAAATGTCCCGTTTTTCAAAAATACGATTACATCATCAATATCCGAACAGTCGCATACAAACTCGTCTTTCTTCAAACCATACCCGACAAAACCTTCTTTATAATTGACATATAATTTAGCATTGTTTGCTACTACATCCGTTGCTTGAATCGTATCAAACGTTGTGATTTTAGTGCGGCGTTCTTGACCTTTACTGTATTTTTTTAATAAGTTTTCAAAATAAGCAATGGCATATTCCGTCAAGTGTGCCAGATCGTGTTTAACTTGCGTTAACTCTTCATTCAGGCGATCCATCAATTCATCGGCCTTGAAGGTATTATATTTTGAAATTCGCTTGATCTTGATTTCTGTTAGTCGAATAATATCATCTTCGGAAATATCACGCAACAGTAACAGTCTATTGTCATCCTTTTTTGCTTCCTCCTTTGGAGTTCGGACATATTTGCGTAAGCCGACATTGATCGTTTCAAGTACTTCTTCCCATGTTTCACATTCTTCAATGTCTCGATAAATACGCTTTTCAATAAAAATCTTTTCTAGACTTGCAAAATGCAGTTTTTCTTCTAATTCATTCTTACGAATTTCCAGTTCCTGACGGAGTAAATCTTTGGTGTATTCGGTACTATATTTTAAAATATCCTGAACAGTCAAGAAATGTGGTTTGTTTTCAATCACCACGCAGGCGTTCGGTGAAATAGATACCTCACAGTTAGTGAAAGCGTAAAGGGCGTCCATGGTTACTTCGGGAGAGACTCCAGAAGCCAATTCAATAGCAACCTCCACGTCTTTTGCCGTGTTATCAACCACCTTTTTGATCTTGATTTTACCTTTGTCATTGGCTTTGATGATACTATCAATGAGTGAAGTTGTTGTTACGCCGTAAGGTAACTCCTTCACATGTAGATGCTTCTTGTCGGCTAGTTCAATTTTTGCACGAACCTTGACCTTCCCACCTCGTTTTCCTTGATTATAATCCGATACATCAATAGATCCACCTGTCTGAAAATCGGGATAGATTTTCATGCTTTTACCTTCCAATATTTTAATAGAAGCTTTGATAAGTTCTATAAAATTATGGGGTAAAATTTTGGTAGATAAACCAACGGCAATTCCCTCAACTCCTTGTGATAGAACCAGTGGAAATTTCATGGGTAAATTGATCGGTTCTTTTTTTCGACCGTCGTAGGAAAATTTCCAATCTGTTGTTTGATTATTGAACGCTACTTCAAGTGCAAACTTGGTCAAGCGTGCCTCAATATAACGTGCTGCTGCCGCTCGATCACCTGTACGTACATCGCCCCAGTTTCCTTGACAATCAATTAATAAGTCCTTTTGACCCAAATTGACCAATGCGTCGCCAATAGCTGCGTCACCGTGCGGGTGGTATTGCATGGTATGACCAATGACGTTGGCTACTTTATGAAAACGTCCATCATCTTTTTCCTTTAAAGAATATAAAATCCGTCGTTGTACGGGTTTGAGTCCGTCTTCTATATTGGGAACGGCTCTTTCAAGAATTACATACGAAGCGTAGTCCAAGAAATAATCTTGGTACATGTTCGATATGTTAATGGTGTCTTGATCGTCTTTATTTATTATTTCCATATTTCGTAGTAGTTCATTGAACTAAAGTCTTTATATACTCGGTTTGCGCCGAGTTTTTTAAGTTTTCCATTTTGATGACAATCTATCCCAACAAAAGGAATTTGGAGGTTAGCACAGGTGATGAAATCCCATTTTCCATCGCCAAAGTAGGTAATATCTTGAAAATCATAATTGTATTGTATTTTTGCCATTTGTATGGCATGTGTCATGATTTCTGCTCGACTTTTAAATTGATTGGAGTGGCTTAAAGGATATTCTTGATGCTGAATTCCACCTGTTTCTAGCTTAATTCTGGCCGATTCACCCCATGCACCTGTGGCGATTGCAATTTCAATATTGTCTTGCTGCTTCAAAGAATTTAAAAAATCAACTGCTCCTTTAACAGCTGTGAACTGCTTTGGGTTTAGTTTAGATTCTTTTGATAAATCTTCTAAAAAAACAATTTTGAACTGTTCGATTTCGTGAGGTGTAATGCTATGTTTTTTTGTTATTTCAAATAATTCTTCTGTGATACCCCAATCTGTTACATTTTTGAAATCGGTGTAATCAAATTCATCTAAAATGACATTAAAATGCTGCTGAAAAATTCGGCTAAAGCACTTGTCATCGACCTCAGTAGAATCTGTCAGTGTACCATCAATATCGAAAATGAACAATCGTTTTGGAGTCATCCACAAAAATAATACTTTTTATTTTAAAACAAAAATGTGATTTATTTTTAATTTTTTGTTTTAAAAAATGTTAATAGCTTGCAAATAATACAGTAGAATTGAACGTCAATAGAAATATGTTGTATTTTATTGTATGAAATATACTAAATCTCACCTACTGGTATTCTACTTTTATTTATTAGGAGTAATCTGCTTGTTTTTAAATGATCGAATATGGAAATATGAATATTCCAATTGGCTAAGTGGAAAACTTTCAGATTTTATTGGTTTGTTAATTTTGCCCATATTTATTGGTATCTTAATACCTAAATCAAAAAAATTGATAGCTTTAATTATAGGCTGTTTATTTGTGTTGTGGAAAATGCCTATTTCTAATACTTTTATAAACATATGGAATAATTATATGTTTGTTCACATATCAAGAACTATTGATTACTCTGATTTTATTGCATTAATCATGTTATTTGTTGCACACCAGTTTTTAAGAAAGTTGGAGATTCAGAAGTTTAAAAACGTGATGCATTCGAGTATACATCCTATCATTTTAAATATAATATTCATCTTTTCATGTATAGTTTTGTGTTCTACATCGGTTCAAGAACCATCTTATCCTAAAGGTGATGTACTTATTGACAAAAGTTACCGAGTTAATAAAACAGAAAATCAAATACTTAGAATTTTAGAAAAAGAGGGATTTGATATTTCTACTGAATCTGCTGAATTTTATCTTTATTCTGGTAACCTTGTTCACAAGAAATACTACCAAATAGATACGCTTATTATAAATCGTAAAAATAACTTAGACACACTTTATAAGGTCAATTTTAAGGTAAAGGAAAACAATAAAAATAGTTCTCTCACCATCATTAATTTTAGCGTTAAGGATGATTGGAATTTACAAGATTGGAAAAGGGTGAAGTTTCTACAAAAACGGTATAAACCTATTTTAAAATCAGAAATTATTGATAAATTAAAACCATAATTTTGACCGTATAGCCATTCTTTTTATTCTTACATTTGCCACAAATTTGAAGAACAATGGATATTATTACACTCATTGATTGGATTGGAACTTTTGTATTTGCCATTAGTGGGGCATTTGCTGCTCGTGAACGCAAAATAGATGCCTTTGGTGCAGCTGTTATTGCTTTTGTAACGGCAGTTGGTGGTGGTACCATTCGAGATGTACTAATTGGAAGTACGCCTGTCAATTGGATGCAAGATTTGAGTAGTATTTATTGTATTGGTTTGGGGATTTTAGCGGTTATTTTTTTTAGAAATTTTATTCAGAAACTACCCAAAACCATGTTTTTGTTCGATGCGATTGGAATAGGATTATTTACCATACTTGGTATTCAAAAAACATTAAATTTTGGGCTTTCACCTATTATTGCTTTGATGATGGGCGTCTGTTCGGCCGTTTTTGGTGGAGTAGTACGAGATGTTTTATTGAGTCGAGTGCCATTAATTTTTAGAGAAGAAATATATGCGACGGCATGTTTATTTGGTGGTATTTTGTTTTTGATACTTCAACAATTATCGCTGCCCAATGAGATTCAGTATTTCGTTCCTATTCTGTTTATTATTGTTTTAAGAATATTAGCGGTTAAAAAGAAGTGGTTTTTGCCAGAAATATAAAGTAAATTTAAAGACGGTATCAACAAAATTTGTTAATACCGTCGTTTTGCCTATTTCAATTCAATTTTCTTATTTAGTTTCCAACTGCTCTATCCGTTTTAAAAGCATTTCCATTTGTGTTTGTTGATTCGTTTTTAGCGTTGTTATCTCTCGTTGAAAGACTTCATTTTGATGAACTAATGCTCGTATAGCTTCGATATACATCGCATCATACGTACCATAAGCAGTCTGTAAATAACCCAGATTATCTTCTTCGACGAGTTCTGGAAAAACTTTTTGAATATTTTGTGCGGTAAAGCCGTATTGTACACCTTCTGGACGCTCGTATTCAGTGACTTGGTCATCCCATTCGTAGGTTATTCCTTGTAATTGAAGCAGTTTTGAAAGAATAGTTTCACTATCAAGTGGTTCTATATTTTTCTTCAGACGAGCATCGGAATTAGAAAGCCATTCGCCAGCACTAGCTTTAGAGGCTGTTCCATCTACTTCAAGACGATTACCGAACGGAATTCGTCCAATACCAACATTACCTACTCCAGAACCAACCATAATTACGTTTCCTCCGTTATTGTTCAAAAACAGTTGAGCACTATTACCATCGTCACGAGCCATTATCTCATCATCATCTATAATTAAATTCCCAACGTCACTACTTCCAATTTGAAGGTAACCACCACTAGTTAAATTTGCATCAGCACCTCCAGCTATACTTAATCGCACGTTAGGAACACTTTCACTTATTCCGACATTACCGTTTTTAAGTATGGTTAATGCGTTAGATTGTCCAGAGGCTGATATCCCATTTCCAACTGTAAAGATGCGATCATTCCCCACGAAAGAAGTAGCTGAATTTGGTGTGTATGAGATAGCGTGAGTACCAAAAGTTGCTTCAGCATAAGAAGGAGTTGTATTTCCATATCCACCAGTAACTGAATTATTTCCAGAAGCAACATTATTTCTACCTCCACAAACAAATGCGTCTATCCCCGTAGCAGCGTTTAATAATCCTCCTCCAATAAATGAGCGGTTTCCAGATATGGTATTGTTTTCGCCTCCTCCAATAAAGGCACTTCGATTATCGGCAGTATTGTTAACGCCTCCACAAACCCCTGCATAGGTGTTATTGACTTCATTACCTAAGCCACCTACCACAAATGACGCTTGATCTAAAGCCTTATTATTTTGTCCACCTCCAACAAAGGCATTCAGATTGGCAGCCGTATTTTCTTGTCCACCTCCGACAAAGGCTCGATTAAGCGAAGCTGTATTTCCTAATCCACCGCCTACAAAAGCTCGGTTTCCTGATGCTGTATTATTAGTTCCACCGAGTGCAGTTGCTCCATCTCCAGATGCCGTATTGCCCTTTCCTCCCGAAGCCCAAGATTCAAATCCAGAGGCAGTATTATTCTGTCCACCTCCAACAAATCCATACGATCCAGAAACTGTATTTCCTTTCCCACCTCCAATGAAGGCATGAATGGATTGAGTTTCATTGTTCTCTCCACCGCCAATAAATGAAAGCAAAGCAGCAGCTTCATTATTAAATCCACCACCAATAAAGGCATAATTAGCTGTAATTGTATCTTCTGCGCCACCACCTATAAAACTGAAGGAATTATTTATAAAATTATCTTCACCACCCGCTATACCGCTTCTAGTTCCTACAACAGCATTCATTTTTCCACCAATTGTACATGACTCACTTCCTGTTACAGAATTATCAACCCCTCCACCGATAAAAGAGCTTATACCTGATGCGGTATTTTGTGAGCCACCACCTATAAAACTATTTATATTTGTAATGGTATGGAGTGTTCCACCAAGAATGGCTGACCTATCTGCGCTAGCATTATTGAACGTTCCTCCGCCGATAAATGCACTATTTCCATTGGTGTAGTTGTTATTTCCACCGCCAATAAAAGACTGTACATCATCTGCTGTATTGGATTGTCCAGCAATAATAGCTGCGTTATTTCCTGAAACAGTGTTAAACGATCCCGCTCCAATAAAAGCAGCCAAACCCGTTGAGAAGTTACCGTTACCGCTACTAAACGAATATTGTCCACTTGCTACATTAGTAGATCCCCCTGCCACAAAAGCAACATTTCCAGAAGCTATATTTTCCGTTCCTCCACCAACAAATGCACCAAAAGTAGAAGCGGTATTACTATTTCCACCTATAATAGCAGTTTCAAAACCACTAGCCTGATTTAAAAAACCACCACCGATAAAGGATTCTTCTCCAGTTGCTTTGTTTTCCAAACCACCACCAATAAAAGCAAAGTCAGCAGTGATAGTATCTCTACTTCCTCCGCCTATGAAACTATTATTATTGGAAACAAAGTTAATGGCACCTCCACCAATCATACTTTCTTGTCCAGATACGACATTATCACTACCACCGATAATCGCTGACTTATCATTGGTTGCATCATTTCCTGTGCCGCCACCGATAAAGGTATTGGCATCCGTTGCTGTATTTCCCTGTCCACCACCGACAAACGATACAGGGCCAGAGGCAGTATTCGTTCCTGCACCGAAAGTGAAAGACGAAGTAAATCCATCTACCACCATCAACTCTCCACCACCAAATAACAAACGTAAATCATCTTCATCGGGCGTATTTTCTACGGTCAATCGCATATCTCCGTCGGCATCTATCAATTCTGTGGTAGAAGAGCTACTTCCTCCTGCTCCTAGTTCCTGCCAAGTACTATCGAAGTACCAAAACGAACCTGTTGTTAGATCAAACACTAATAACCCTTGGGCAGGACTACTAATACCTGTTCGCTGTACGGTGGTCATACGGGGTATGAGTACGCCCTTGCTGGTGCTTTGTACATCAAGTACAGCGGATGGGTCGGGGTTTACTCCATCGGCACGGATACTGGTGGGGTTTTGGATGACATTTTCGACTTGGGCTAGTAGCATATTACCGAAACCGAGAAAAAATAATATTATAAATAATTTTATAGGTAATGAATGATGTATCATTTGATAATATTTAAAGGTTAATGATTTGATTGGTCAACCGGATACTGCAATAGCTTTCACTTTTTGAAAGCTACCCAGTATCGCTTATGCAAAATGTACTTTGGATTTTCTTATTTGCGGTCTGTGGCCATAGTACTCGTCGCTGGTATTGAACGATCTTGCTGTAGCTTGTTCATATTCACTTGTAGTTGCTGTATTAACTGTGCCTGTTCTTGAAGTTGACTAGCCTGTGCGGTTTCTAGTTGCTGTACTTTTGCTTGTAAGACTTTATTTTGATTCACCAAGGCTCGAATCGCTTCGATATACATAGCATCATAAGTGCCGTAGGCTGTTTGTAAGTAGCCATCAGCATCTTCACTGACGAGTTCGGGAAACACCTTCTGAATATTTTGTGCCGTAAA
>JAHDFQ010000283.1 GCA_020628085.1 Saprospiraceae bacterium | reverse complement strand
TCCCCTCCTTAAACCTCCAAGACAATTTTGAGGGCTCGACGCCCGACAAAATTGAGAATAAGTAGTATTTGCAAATCAAAGTCATTTAAAGGATAATTCCAATAAATTTAAAAAATACTATCCTTCAATGACCGTTCCATCAACGTTTTCAAAAAACTCAATGCGCATGGTTTGTCCATCAAACACACCATAAGAATTATAATTCATCCAATCACCTAAATTAATATAGCGGCTTGTTCCGTTTTTAAGGGTGTAATCAATAGGTAGGTGTCGGTGACCAAATATGAAATAATCAGCATTTGTACGATCTAATTCATCATTACAAAACTGTACCAACCATTCTTTTTCCGCTCCCAAAAACTGACTTTCATCGTGGTTAGAGGCTCGGCTGCGTTGCGACCAAAAATTAGCCAGTCCAATACCAAAATTGGGATGTAAACGATGAAATAACCATTGGCAAATCCGATTATTAAATATTTTTTTAATGAACTTATATCCATGATCGCCTGGTCCAAGACCATCTCCGTGACCAATAAAAAAAGTTTTTCCTTCAATTTTCCGAATGATCGGTTCTCGATAGATTGGAATATCCATTTCATCCTCTAAATAGCGAAACATCCACATATCGTGATTACCCGTGAAATAGTAAATCGGAATATCTGCGTCTCTTAGTTCTGCTAGTTTACCAAGCAGTCGAACATAACCTTTCGGTATGACTGTTTTATACTCAAACCAAAAATCAAACACATCACCGACTAAGTACAAAGCGGCGGCATCTACTTTAATTTGATCTAGCCAACGTACAATTTGTTGTTCCCGTTCACGACTCGAATATCGAACATCTATTCCTAGATGAAAATCGGATGCAAAATACGTTTTTTGCCTCATTAATCTTCCTCTTTTATGCTGACCTACTTATTGCAGTTAAGGCCTTTCCATGACCGTTCCGCAGTTATTACAGGTTCGGTTTTCTTCAGAATCCATAAAGTCTTCTATAGCTGCTTTGATTTGTTGACCTAAATTTTCGAGTGGAAAACCAGCTTCGTGTATCTTATGATCGCAATTTTCACAAAACCACATCAATTTATCAATTTCTCCTTCACGACGCGTTCGTTCAATCACCAAACCGACTGTTCCAGCAGGTCGCTGAGGTGAGTGTGGCACTCGCGCTGGTAACAAAAACATTTCTCCTTCACGAATATCTATACGTTCACGCTTACCCTCGTCATTGATAATATTAACGTGCATATCACCCTCTAATTGATAGAAGAGTTCTTCACCTTCTTCCCAATGATAATCTTTTCGACCATTTGGACCACCAACTACAATCACAATATAATCATCATTTTCAGTATAAATTTGATGTGCGCCTACGGGAGGTTGAAGTAGATTTCTATTATCATCAATCCACTTTTTTAAATTAAAAGGTTTTGCAAATGCCATATTCTATGTTATTTATTTTGCCTAAATTTAACGAATTTTATACAGAAAAAAATGATTGACCATATGAATCTTAATTTAGAACATAAAAATGCATTAGTTTGTGGCAGTAGTCGAGGAATTGGAAAAGCGATTGCACTGGAATTAGCTTCAATGGGGGCTAATATAACACTTGCAGCTCGCTCAAAAGATAAGTTAGAAGTCGTAAAAAATGAATTGGATACGAGCAAAGGGCAGGAGCATGACTATCTGATCGTAGATTTTAGTGATAGTGAGGGCTTGCGCCAAAGTATTGAAACCTTAGTAAAGCTAAAAAATATTCACATTTTAATTAATAATACGGGTGGCCCCAAAGGAGGACCGATAAGAGCAGCAAAAACGGATGAATTTACATCTGCTTTTCATAATCATTTAGTATGTAATCACATTCTACTGAAAAATGTATTGGAAGGTATGAAATCCGATAATTATGGTCGTGTGATTAATATTATTTCTACCTCTGTCAAACAGCCGATTGATAATTTAGGTGTTTCCAACACGATTCGTGGGGCAGTGGCGAGTTGGGGAAAAACAATGGCTAATGAATTGGGACAATTTGGTATCACAGTCAATAATGTGTTGCCTGGATATACAGATACGGAACGTTTAGAGGAAATTATTACCAATAAATCAGAGAAAATGGGTGTTTCTTTTGAAGAAGCGAGCAAAAAATTTGAGGAGAATGTACCTTTAAAACGCTTTGCTCAACCTAGCGAAATCGCAATGGCTGTGGGCTTTTTAGCCTCTCCATCTGCTGCTTATATTTCTGGTATTAACTTACCTGTAGATGGTGGTCGCACAAAAAGTTTGTAATTTAAAAAAAATAATGTATATTTGTATTTAGGAACGGTTTCCATGTCACATTGAGGCGTTCTTCAAATAAAATAGCGTAAATATTCTAGCAATAGCTAGTCACATATATTAAGAATTGTTTTCATTTGGTTTTTTGGGGTTATCAGGGTTGCTACTCTTCGGAGAGCAGCCCTGTCTTTATTTAGGCTAAGTAGAGATCTAACAAACTCATCAAAACGATCATTCATACGATTGATTCCATTCTTCTTTCAAGTCCTTTCTTTTTCTTAATATTTAATTAAAAAAAATATGTCTTTTGCGATATTTACTTCAAAACACA
>JAHDFQ010000282.1 GCA_020628085.1 Saprospiraceae bacterium | reverse complement strand
TGCGCTCCCTCTTGGGCTCGAACCAAGGACCCTCTGATTAACAGTCAGATGCTCTAACCAGCTGAGCTAAGGAAGCTGGTATTAATACCCTTTGATTAAAAGGCGACGCAAATCTATGACATCTCAGATAAAAATGCAATATTTGAGTGATTTTTTTTAAAAATATTTTTAATTATTTTTCAATGAGTTTATTGACAGTAGGAACGGTTGCCTTTGACACGATCGAAACACCTTATGGTAAAGCAGAAATGGTTGTTGGTGGAGCTGCACTGTACGCAAGTATCGCTGCTTCCCATTTTACAGATCAAATTAATTTGGTATCTGTGGTAGGAGATGATTTTCCACAGGTAGAGTTAGATTATATGGAAGCCAGAGGCATTACCCTTGATGGTTTGCAGATCAAACAAGGGGAAAAATCATTCTTCTGGGCAGGAAAGTATCACGACAATATGAATCAGCGGGATACATTAATTACAGATCTAAATGTATTAGCCGATTTTGACCCAGTTTTACCAGAATCGTATAAGAACAGTACGTATGTCATGCTAGGGAATCTAACACCTGAAGTACAAATGCGTGTCATCAACCAAATGGAAACTCGTCCGAAACTGATTGTGATGGATACCATGAATTTCTGGATGGATATCGCTATGGATAGTCTTAAAGAAGTCATCAAAAAAATTGATGTATTAACCATCAACGATGAAGAAGCTCGACAGCTATCAGGTGAATATTCTTTAGTAAAAGCGGCAAAGGTTATTCATGAAATGGGACCAAAATATCTGGTTATCAAAAAAGGAGAACACGGAGCATTACTATTCCACGAAGGCAAAATGTTTTTTGCACCAGCTTTACCTTTGGCAGAAGTATTTGATCCAACAGGTGCAGGCGATACTTTCGCAGGCGGATTTATTGGGTATTTAGCCCAAACAGATGATATTTCTTTTGAAAATATGAAACGTGCAGTGATTTATGGTTCTGCAATGGCATCATTTTGTGTAGAGGAATTCAGTATTGGGCGTATGAAGGGTTTAAAGAAAAAAGATATTGACGAACGTTTACAGCAATTTGTAGAATTAGCAAAGTTTGATTTAAAATAATCAATCTTGCTCAACGTTAAGTAATTTTTATGTAGCGCAGCGAAATAACAAAACATTAAATCATTTAAAAAATGTAGCACAGCGAAATGCTATTAAATCATTAATAATTGAACCTTCCATTCCGTATAGCCCGACGCTATTTATTTAGCAAGAAATCAACGAATGCCATCAACATCATTTCGGGGATTTCGATATTCGGTCTATCTATAGGTACAGCTGCATTGATTTTGGTCTTATCTGTGTTTAACGGATTTGAAGATTTAATCACAGGTTTGTTTAGTAATTTCAACCCAGATATAAAAGTACAGCCAATTGAAGGCAAAACTTTTGAAGTAGACTCGCTCCAGTTTGCAAAGATTAAGCAACTGGAGGGAGTCGCTTTTGTTTCTAAAACGGTCGAAGAGGTTGCCATGTTTAAATATAAAGGTTCGGAGGAGATTGGAATCATAAAAGGAGTAGATCATAATTTCAAAAACGTAACACAACTCGATTCTACACTTCGAGAAGGAGATTATTTATTAGATAATAATGGTAAACCAATGGCGGTAATAGGTCTAGGTATGCGCAACAGATTATCCGTCAATATAGATGATCCATTTAATGCGATCACTGTTTATATGGCAAAACGTGGAAAGGTTGGTTTGATGAGTGACCCTTTCAGAAAAAAGATAATCTATCCTGTTGGAACATTTAGTATTCAGCAAGAATTTGATAGCCAATATATCATTACCTCTCTCGCTTTTGCACAAGAATTGTTGGATGTTAAAAATGCTATCAGTTTCTTAGAATTGAGATTAAGTGAAAACGCAAACAAGGAAAAAGTGATAACCGCCATTCAAACTATTCTAGGTGATGATGTACTAATTAAAGATCGGTATAGACAAGATGAAGCATTTCTAAAACTAATGAATATTGAAAAGTGGATGAGCTTCGCCATACTTTCGTTAACACTATTATTGGTAGCTTTCAATTTGATCGGGTCATTGTGGATGATTGTCATCGAAAAGAAAAAAGATATTGCCATCCTAAAATCAATGGGAGCCAATAAGCTATTGATCCGTAATATTTTTCTAAGCGAAGGACTATTTATGTGCCTATTAGGTATCGCAACGGGTTTTTTTATAGCTATATTATTATATATCGCACAAAAAATGTTTGGTATTGTTCCTATTCCCGAAGGCTTTGTCATTGCTTCTTACCCTATAAGCATGCGTTTATACGATTTTATTGTAGTAGCCATTACGGTTGTTATAATAGGCATGTTGGCAGCTATTCCTCCTGCTTATCGAGCTATGCGTATCTCGGCTATGGTTAGAGAAGATTAAACCTCCGTAGTTTAGCCTTCAGGCTGAACGCAATAAAACCATAATCGATAATTTTTATAATATACAAATAAAAAATACGATTATAATAAACTGTAAGTCAGGTAATTATATTATGATGTGTAATAAATGGTAGAATTTTAGTTAAAAATATTTGGAAATAGACAAAAGGAGTGTACATTTGCGCTCGCTTTAGAAGAAAAGCGGTTGTTAAAGTAAAG
>JAHDFQ010000070.1 GCA_020628085.1 Saprospiraceae bacterium | reverse complement strand
AAAAAATCAAAAAAGGCTGTTTTTTAAACGTTTGTTAACACTTTAGACGAAAAAAGGACTGTTTTTGTGGAAAACAGCCCTTTTTTAGAGGAAATTCTTTTTAGGTTTTTTGAATTTTTTCTTTGATTTTTACTCAAATCCACATACTTCAATGTTTAATCGTTCTTATTTTGATACCTTTATCATAGAATTCTGTTTTGTATATTTTATCTGGATAATCTCTAATTTTATCATGCTTATAGTATTTCCATTCGCCCTCCTTTAATCCATTTTTATAACTCCCTGCTCTTTTCAATTGTCTAAACTCATTATAGAAAATCCAAAAGCCTATGGGTTGACCATTGCAAACTTCTCCCTCAGCTGTTATATCTTTGAATCTATTATGCCAAACTATTTGATTTTCAAATTTGTATTGTTGAATTAGTTTTTCCAAAAAGTCGTCTTTTTTATCTGCTCGTTTATTCAAGGAGCAGAATCCTGTATGATACATATTCTCCTGTTCATTGGTGAAAATATAAAGTTCTGCTCCAACAGAATAGTTCGTACCGCAATCCATTTTTTCGGACTGGACGATAATGGTTCTTTTATTATAATCTCCTTTTATAACTTCATCTATTTCAAAAGTATATTTATATACTCCAAAAAACGCTCTTTCGTCTGTTATCTTTTTATCAATAACCTTTCCTTTGAAAAATAAATCTGTTTTGAAAATATGATCTATTGTAATCCAATCTTCAAAACAACTACAAGCAAACATAGAGTAGGGAAGCAATATTATCAGAATAGCTGTGAGTGATTTCATCTAGTTAGTGTTTCTATTTATTTGACATCAATTTGACTTCTATCCACCACAGGTTCATACGCCTCCAACGGATTTATATTAAATATCTGAACATATTGATCAAAAACCTCTGGTAATAGCTCTTTGAATTTTTTAGAAAATACAAAAAAGTGATGCACACTTACTGGGCGAGGATCAATATCCATTAAACCAACGGATTCTTGAATAAAGGTTTTATTCATTCCACTCATAGTTTCTAATGGCTGCCAAATATTTTCTGTCAAAGCAGGAAAATCTGTATCCGAAAAATGATGATCAAATACCTGTGCATATGTATGTAAAATTGTATTATATGCTCGTGGACTCAAACGAGTACTGTCTATGACCGATTTAGCAGCAAACATAATGACCCCATCTTCTTCAAAATGCTCACAATTGTGTAATTGCTTTGGAAACTGCGGCGACGGAAATGCCCCTGGATATATAATGAGGTGTTCAAAAGTATCCATTAAATAATCCTTTTGACCAAACCCAATTTGAATGGCTCCCGCAGCAATAAACCCTCGTATATCTTCTGGCACGACTTCTGGCCCGCCCCCCATTTGTTTGTAGTCCATGGCTTCCATGTATAATGCCATTCGATTACGAAAGCGTTTTTTTTCTGCAACGGTCAGGTTTTGATAGAAAACATTATGCTGTTGTAGCAATGCCCGTAGCTTGTCGTGTAGTTCAGGTGGATTGCGGTTGACCCACCACCATTCGATCTGAGGTGCAAATAAATATAAAATTACACCAATGAAAAAAAAAGGTAAAAACCCCATATGGAATTCTCCCGTTTGATAAATCTGATACATATAGTACAATGTACCTGCAACGAAAGGTGTTAATATGAGTCGTGAAAACATAATTTATTATTTCGGTATTCTTTATAACGATGGTTTCAAAGGAAGTAACTTTACAAAAAACTGTTCTCTTACTTCTTCACATACAAAATAAAAATAGCTGGTCGTTTATGCAAATCTGGGATTTTGGTTTGTCGCCAGTCCTTAATGCTCTTAGTTTTGATGTATTCTGTGGGTAACGTCAAATCGCAAGCAATACAAAAACGGGTATTGGGTGCTAAAGTTTTCAAAGCGGTTTCTACAAAGCTTCCATTTCGATATGGCGTTTCAATCATAATTTGCGATTGATCTTTGCGCCCCGAAGCTTGCTCCAATTGCCGAAGTTGCTTGGCCAATTCTGGTTTCTTAGGCGATAAATATCCGTTAAAACAAAATTGCTGCCCATTCATACCTGATCCCATCAACGCTAGTAAAATAGAGGACGGCCCAACCATCGGAACCACTTCAATTCCTTTTTGATGTGCCATTTGAACAATAACTGCTCCTGGATCAGCCACGGCAGGGCAGCCCGCTTCCGATAACAGACCAACGTTTTTTCCTTTCATGGCATCATTGAGAAAGGTATCGCGCTCGGTAGGTGTCGTTCGTTTATTGAGTTCGTAGAATTTTAATTCACTGAATGTTTTTTTAGGCTCAGTCGTTTTAATAAAAGCACGAGCGGTTTTGGCACGTTCGGCTATAAACACGTCTAAATCGTGTAAGACGTTGATGACATAACTTGGTATGGTATAAGTGACATTTTCGCCGAGTGGGGCAGGTATGAGGTATAGTTTTCCTTTTTTCATTTTAAATGTTTGTTTTACCACAGAGTTTAACAGAGTTCAACACAGAGGTTCACAGAGTCTAATTGTATCATTATTAAAGACTATCAAATTCATCACAAAGATGGTGATTTATACACAACTCAACGGTAGTAGTTCGATACTATTTTGGTATCTTTACTTTGTAATTCAAAACATTCATTCATGTCTGCGACAGCTAACAACGCTACCTATACGATAAGCTTGCCCCAATTTGAAGGGCCGTTTGATCTTTTGCTCTTTTTTATTGAGCGAGATGAGTTAGATATTTATGATATTCCAATTTCAAAAATAACGGAGGAGTTTTTGGAATATACACGACAGATTGAGGCATTGGATATTGACTTGGCGAGTGAGTTTATTTTGGTGGCAGCGACCTTGATGCGGATTAAAGCCAAAATGTTAATTCCTCGGAAAGAGCTGGATGAAGCTGGAAACGAAATTGATCCGAGAGAGGAGTTAGTTCAACGATTGTTAGAATACAAACGCTATAAGAGTGTATTGGACGAGATGCGAGCCATGGAGGAGGCACGAGCCATTCAAGAAAAGCGGGGTAATACCACTAAAGAATTACAGCAAATCGCTACGAAGGCTTTGGTTGATATTGAACTAGAATCCGTGACGCTATTCAAATTATTGAAGACATTTGAACGCATGTTACATAATTTTGAGGATCGAGAAAAATCGGTCGTCGTTCACAAGGTTTATCAATATAGTTATACCATTCAAGATCAACAACGCTTTTTGATAGATACGGTCAAAAAAGAGGGGAAAACCAGTTTCCAAACGGTTTTTGGGGCGTGTAAAGATCGGATTCATGCTATTGTTACTTTCTTGGCTTTATTGGAATTACTCAATGTGCAAACACTTCATATTATGCAAGGTTTGGAAATGAATAATTTTTGGTTGACCATCCCAAGTGAAATAGACGAATCACCAGAAACAGAATATACTATAGACGAATCAGACGATGAAACCACTTCAGATTAACGAGGATATTAGTTTAGCGGCAACTTTGCCTGCTTCTTTTTATAGAAATCCAGCTACTTTTGATCTTGTCAAAGAAAAAATTTTTGCCCGTTCATGGATCTGGGTGGAAGATGCTACCGTTCTGAATGAGGATCAAAATGTTTATCCATTTACATTCTTAGAAGGTGTGCTGAATGAGCCATTGGTATTTACAAGAGATAAGTCTGATCAGGTGCATTGTTTGTCGAATGTGTGTACACATCGTGGAAAAGTCATTATAGAAACACCAAGTAAATCTCGATTATTGACCTGTGGTTATCATGGACGTTGCTTTGATTTGGAAGGGCAATTTAAGCGCATGCCTGAGTTTAAGGAAACAAAGAATTTTCCGACGGCAGCAGATCACTTGACAGCTATTCCATTCAAAAAATGGCTAGGTATGTTATTCGTTTCACTTGATCCAAAAGTTGATTTGGAAGAAATGGTACGTCCTATTATGGAGCGATTATCGTTTTTGCCGTTGGATGAAATGACTTTTGATGCAAGCACTTCAAAAGATTATTACGTCGATGCCAATTGGGCGTTGTACTGCGATAATTATTTGGAAGGTTTTCATATTCCCTTCGTACATCCTGCCTTGAATGATGCTTTAGAGTTTGAAAACTATGATTACGAAATTTCACCTTATTGCAATCTGCAACTTGGTATCGGAAAGGCAGATGAACCTTGTTTCGATATTCCCGAAGGACATCCTGATTTTGGGCAACGGGTCTATGCCTACTACTATTGGTTATTCCCAAATTTGATGCTCAACTTTTATCCTTGGGGCTTGTCGCTCAATATAGTTTTACCAACAGCACATAACAAAACAGTCATTAAATTCCGTTCGTATTTGTTTCCTAACAACACCATGAGTCCCAACGAAAATCGCCTAGATGACACTGAAATGGAAGATGAAGCTGTTGTTGAAAGTGTCCAGCTTGGTATTCAATCTCGATATTATCAACAAGGGCGTTTTTCACCGACCATGGAAAAAGGCGTGCATCATTTTCATCGCTTGGTAGCGGAATTTATGAATACATAAAATTATATAAGTGATCGGTCACAACAAAACAGGTATTTTTTACATAATTCTACATAATCCTCGGTCTCTTAGCCTCTATGAAAATATAAAATGCTCTGATCTACCATTGTAAATCAGAGCATTGCTTTGATATAAAATATCGGTTGAGGGATATATTAGACATACAGAAATAAAAATTTCTGAAATTTTATCGCACTATTCTATAAGAAGTACGGGTTTCTTGACGGTTAAAATGATGTTGTTTCTTATTGTAATAAAGACATTTCACGTTCTTCCACCATTCGACGAATGTTGATAAGTGCATAACGCATCCTACCTAATGCCGTATTGATACTGACACGTGTCAATTGTGAAATTTCTTTAAAACTCATATCGGCGTAGTGACGTAAAATGACCACTTCTCGTTGTTCTGGTGGCAACTGATCGACCAGTTTACGAACCTTATCGTGTGTTTGACTACGAATTATTTTTTGCTCTGCATTGTCTTCTGACACTTGAAGTACTTCAAAGATGTCAAAGGTTTCTGTAGGTGAAACAATTGGACGACGTTTATTGCGACGGAAATAATCGACACACATATTGTAAGAAATACGCATTGCCCACTGAACAAATTTGCCCTCATGGTTGTATTTACCTTTACGAAGCGTATCGATAATTTTAATGAAAACTTCTTGAAAGATGTCTTCTGCTAAAGCATGATCTTTCACAAAAAGATATATAGAAGTATAGATTTTTTGCTTGTGGCGGCTGAGGAGTTCCTCAAAGGCACGTTGGTCTCCATCTAAATAACGTGCAATAAGCTGTTGATCATTAAGCGTTGTAACTTGCATAACTATGGTATTTTAGTTCTTATAGAATAAAATGTCTAGTGTAGAAGTTTGATACGTATATGATCTAATTTAAGATAAGTGAAAAATGATTGTACTACTTTGTGTAGCAATTATGAATCCAATTTATGCAAATTAATCCTACCATGCTATCTTTTTTTAATTGTTAACATATTTTTAACGGATTAAATGAATAGCTAGATATAATAAAAACCGCAAATTTGTAGTTAATAAAAACTTAAATAAGTTATAAGAAAAGGGATTTTATAGTACAGAGTCTTGTGCAGCTTTCATCGGAATTCCAATACATCGACGCTCCATATAATTCAGCATTTCATGTACTAATGAAAGTGCATCTTCATCCAACTCATCGAGTTGCTTTTTAAAAACTTCATTGATCGCTCGCTCCTTCACTGCTTTTATTTCAGTAGGAACATGACGCATCGCTCTAGCAATTTTACGTTGCTGAAAGAGCGTTTCAAAACCAATCAATCGTTGCTTTAATAATTTTTTGACTAATGTGATTTCTCGGTATCTGAATGCTTTATTTTGTTCAGAAATAGACCGTAAGCCTTCTATTTCTATGTATGTCATGTCAAACTGGTCGACTACTTCCCTCGACACATTATTAGGAATAGATAAATCCACCACAATTTTATGTGCAGTATCACCATTTAATAATCGGTTGTATAAATCAATATTTATAACCGCTTGAGTTGCTCCTGTACAAACAATAATAGCATCAAAACCATTTTTGAAGTTTTGCAAATCACTTAATCGGTGTGCTTGTCCAGATAACATTCTAGCCAGTTGCTTAGCTCGATCAAGTGTACGATTGAAAACTGTAACATGCTTGAATTGATGTTTTTTCAAAAACTTAGAAACCAGGCTATTCGTTTTTCCTGCTCCAATCAATAAGATTTTTGCCTCTCTCGATATTTTTGTTTTCAATAACTCTTGAACGGCAAGTGACACCACCGAAATTGGTTTTTCACCAATTCGAGTTTGAGCATACACCTCCTTTGCCGATTCTACCATGGTTTTTATTAATAACCGAATATTATCGCCTGTAAAGCCCCATTTATAACTTTGGTCGTAGGCTTCTCTCAATTGTCGTAAAATTTCTCGTTCTCCAATCACCATTGAATCTACCGAAGCAGCGACTTCTAGCAAATGACTAATCGCATTCTTACCTTCTTTCAATAATAAGTGTTCGTTTAGATAAAGATCTGTAACATCTAAATCAGGATTGACAGCCGTTGCAAAATCACGCACCCATTTTTGATCAATATCCTGATCGGTATAAAACAAGTACATTACTCGATTGCAAGTTGATAAATACATCAACTCTTCTATTCCAAATTTCGTTTTGATTTGTATAAGCTGTGTTTCTACAGAATCATCTTCTCCATTAGATACCACAAATTGACCAATTTCTTTAAGATTGGTTCGTTTATGTGTTACCGTAAGAATTTTATAGCTTTTAAGCATAGATGAAGAAACCTCAGAGGTCAATATGTTGTGATGTGAATTTACCATAAGCATTGAACACAAAATTAGTTTTAAATGTCTGGTTTAATGTCAAAGTTCTGTAAGAAGGTTTCTCTATTTTGTATTTGTTGGTTGGATTTGACAATTTTTTATACACATTTGACATTTTACTACAAGTATTTGAATACGAACGGTCTATGTACGACGATGAATAAGTAGGAAAAACACCACAACAAATGGAAATGGCATCTAATATATAACAAATAATATATCGATTCAACACAATTAAGTTTACAATGTTAATTAATAGAATAGACTTCAAAGCTATCAAAATTGATTGTATCTTGGATGTTCTAAAAATCATAAACTATGGCATTATTTAGTTTTTTTAAAGCACCACAAAATCAACGTTACGCTTACAAACCTCGCTTTTGGGATCCCAAAAAAGAGGAGATGGAGAAACGTTTAAAATATTTGGAATCCATCAGAGGTGATTCGCAAGAAGCCATAAAGCAACGTTTATCAGGCGGATTCAGAGGAAAATACAACGTAGATTCAAGTGTGCGTTCAAAAGGTGTATCGAAGTCGAATAAACGACTTTTGATGATAATAGTCGTGTTATTATTTATGTCTTATCTTATCATTAGCGTATATTTGCCGCAGATTATAGCGATGCTCGATTAGTGTACGAATCGCTAATGAGCTATGAGATTTATTGTTGTTCACCCAAATTAGACAATCACTATATGGCTGACATTATTCAGCTTCTTCCTGATTCTATTGCCAACCAAATTGCTGCTGGAGAAGTCGTACAGCGACCTGCTTCGGTAGTCAAAGAATTGCTTGAAAATGCTATTGATGCAGGTAGTTCAGAGATCAAGTTAATTATAAAAGATGCAGGAAAAGGTCTAATTCAAGTCATTGACAATGGCTGTGGAATGTCTGAAACGGACGCTCGAATGGCATTTGAACGCCACGCCACTTCTAAAATCAAAAAAACAGAAGACCTTTTCGCTATTCGTACGATGGGGTTTCGTGGAGAAGCACTCGCATCAATTGCAGCAGTAGCACAGGTAGAAATTCGTACACGCAGAAAAGCGGATGAACTTGGAACTCGAATCGTTATTGAAGGTTCGGAAGTTAAACACCAAGAAGTATGTCAATGTGCTGCGGGCACTAATTTTCAGATAAAAAATCTGTTCTACAATATTCCTGCTCGACGCAATTTCTTGAAATCGAACGCTGTCGAAATGCGTCATATTATGGATGAATTTCAGCGTATTGCTATTGCACATGCTGATATTTTCTTCTCCTTGCACCACAATAACACAGAAGTTTTTCACCTCCCAGCATCTAATTTACGTCAGCGAATTGTCGGTATTCTGGGTAATCATTGTAATAAAAAGTTAGTGCCTGTCTCGGAAGATACGGATGTGATTAAATTAAGAGGATTTGTTGGGAAACCTACTTTTTCTAAGAAAACACGTGGAGAACAGTTCTTTTTTGTGAATAATCGGTTTATCAAAAGTAGCTATCTCAATCACGCAGTGATGGGTGCTTATGAAGATTTGTTGCCGAAAGGAAATTTCCCATTGTATGTTATTTTTTTGGATATTGATCCTGCTCGCATTGATATCAATGTGCATCCAACCAAGCAAGAAATTAAGTTTGATGACGAAAAACTCATTTATAATTATATGAAAGTGGCCATTCGCCACGCTCTAGGTCAGTATAATATTACACCAACGCTAGATTTTAATCAAGAAACGAGCTTTAATCCGTATGCAACGGGAGCGACTCCGCAAAAAAGTCAATCTGCGCCTGCTGCTAAAGAAAATATGATTACTCGCTCCTCTAAAGCAAATGGGAACGGTAGTTCAAAGCCAGAACGCAGCGAACGAGAAGAAAACAACGCTCGCAATTGGGAGAAATTGTATGCAGGTCTACAGGCTATAGATACGCCGATGGATACAACCGCAAATAAAGAAGAGGCTGCCGAATCTATGACAACTATTTCGAGCTCTTGGTCTAAAAAAGGAGAGCTAGATGACGATGCAGAAAGTTTTTCTAAGCAACGCAAACAACCTTATCAAATTCATGCTTCTTATATTGTGAGTCAGATTAAATCAGGTTTTTTATTGATTGACCAACAAGCTGCACACGAGCGGATTTTATATGAACGCTATTTGGAAAAATTGAATTCTGAGCAAACGAACACACAAAAAACGTTGTTTCCACAAACGCTCTATTTCAGTCCATCGGACATGTCAATGTTGAAAGAAGTGCTACCTCAGATCAATCAACTGGGTTTTGATATTCAAGATTTTGGGGCAGATTCGTTGGTAGTTCATGGTATTCCTGCTGATTTTGAAGAATCGACCAATGTTCAAAAAGTTGTCGAAGATTTATTGGAACAATATAAATTAGACGTGGACTTAGCTTTGGATACCAAAGAACGGATTGCTCAATCTATGGCTCGAACGGCTGCCATTAAAAGAGGGCAGTTGTTAAGTCCAACAGAAATGAAAGAGTTGATCGACCAACTTTTTGCCTGCGCTGTACCTTACAAAAACCCAAAAGGCAGAAACTGCTTTATTACTTATGAGCTGGATGAGTTGGAAAAGCGATTTATGGGGTAGGTGGGTTAGTATTCTTTCAACGATTAGCATAATATGAACTTTTAATTGAATGAATTTAGCTAAATTAGTTCAATTAAATGAATCAATTTAGCTCTTTTTATTCAATTCATTGAATTACATACTCTGCGTAAAGTTTTTATCGACTAACAGCTCTAAATTTGTCAGTACCACATCACCCATGTTTCGGCATTTTTCAAAACGTTTGCTTTGATGATGCGTAGCTAATTCTTCTGCAAGTTGCTTGACCTTGTCTGGAGTAGAAATGATGTCGGTTTGCATAATTTCTAGCAAATCATTGATTCGTTGATTTTCAGCTTTAATTCGATTGGCCATCAAACTGCGTTCCTCCAACTGATATTGTTTGACGGTTTCGGGTGCCATGTGTTCGATTCCCAAAAAAATAATCGGATTATTTTCTTTAAAATATTGAGGTAAATAGAAGCTTTTTCGACCTTCGTAGGATTGTTGATCGAAATCAATCGCCCGAATTCGATATTGTGAGCCTTCAATGTCTGGTGTGATATCTACCACATAATTATAGGCACGCATATCTCCAAGCAAACGCACAAAGCAACGTTCATTAAATTTGACAAACTCCTTAGCAATCCGAATTTTATTAAACTCTGATTCTTCGAGATTGTCTTCCATAAATTGATCGCCTGGAATACCTGCAATATGTTCTTCTATGAGCGTTCCTTCATGTGTGAGGTAGGTAATGCGATTGGGAGAAAGAATATGTTCCAACTCCAGACCATAAACTCGTGAAGCATCGGCTCTTTTTACATAAAAATGATCGTAATTATCATTATACCGATTGATAATTCGGATTCTGAAAGGCTTGGTATTTCCGAATGTACAAAAATCAATTCTAGCAACGGAGAGATGTTCTAACACTTCCGTATCACCATCTGTTTTAAGCAGGGCATAGATTTGTGTGAGGGCTTTATATAAATGTTGCGTATCCGATTCGCTGTAATAGACTGTTTCCCAAAGTGTATCTTCTCCATCAATATCCAATAAAGAAACAGAAGTCGTAAAACGCAGCATATCTTCATACTGCACAGGTAGCGACATCAGACGATTGTATTCCTCTAAATACAACTTTAAAGGTGGCTGTATAGGATAAGGAACTTTCTTTTTGGACGGGACGAATCCTTTCACAATTTAGGTTTTTAAAAATGAATACCTCTACGCATATTCACTTCAATGGTGGAAACCCTTAGTTTGGCCTCAGCAGCTTTATAGAATGAAGATGTAAAAAGTGTATCGCCTAGCATTTCTGGGAAAATAGCTTTTGGATTATCCGCTGTTAGGTAAACCGTAATGCCTTCACTGATTTTGCCATTACGCCAGCTATTGACCTTTCCTGCATAGTCCCATTCAAAACCAAAAAACTCAAATTCCCCACCATTAATGGCTTTCAATTCTTCTAAGGTTGTACCAATTTTGATACCTTGAGCTGTCTGCCATTCGGCGTTTTCTTTTTCTATTCTGATTTTTTCGATCACCTCATAAGCTCGCCCATCTCGCCACTCGATAAATAATTGATTGGGTTGACCTTCATATACTATCGTTCCAGGAATGGTCTCACCATATTCACGCCCTAGCATTTCACGCGTTACATTATCTTGACCTAATTTATTTATCAAATCAGCCTCTGTATCGTTAGCCTTGATTGTTCCAACTTGCTGATACGGAATACATTTCCAACGCTCTGCAACAACGGGTGCAGTATATACTTCTGTTGCAGTCGAAGTACTATTTGTGTTTGATGTAGTTGTCGTTGTTGACTCCGAAGTAGTAGGAATAGTTGAATCACTATCAATTGCTCCCGAGTTTGAGGCAGGAGTTATAGCTGTACTGTCTGAAGAACTGTTCATGCCTTTGAATATAAAAAAAACAACGGCTGCAATACCTCCAAGAATACCTAATATAATTTTCATTTTTCTCATAATTTTATTCAAACTGTACTTCAGTTTGTGCCATAGTTATTCATTTACAACGAGTAAACTAAATATTGGCTGTTGGAAAGGTCGGTATTTTTATTGAAAATAGAAAGAGTATGGTATGAGATATTTTTATAATAAATAAAACAATCATATTAGAACTGCATTTCAGCGATTATTTTTGATCTTCCTCACTACTATTCGTTTCTTCTTTTACCGCAGAAGTCATAATACGTTCATCTGGATTCAAATCGAAAAGAAAAATATCATCGTCGCCCCCTTCTCTTGAAGAAGTAAATGCCCCCGACTGACCGTCTTTTTTAAAGCAAATCGAAAAGTCATCGGCAGCACTATTAAACGGTGATCCTAGATTGATGGGTGTCGTCCATCGTCCTGTCGCTTTATCCATTTCGGTGACAAATACATCAAATCCACCAAAACCTGCGTGCCCTTTTGAACAAAAGTATAACTTACCATCTGTATGCGCATACGGAAACCCTTCATGGGCACTGGTATTGATCGTTGATCCCAGATTGACTGGTTTTCGCCATGTATTATCTCGCTTATTTCTAGTGGAGAGATAAATATCTACGCCACCTTCGCCACCACCTTTTGGTGAAACAAAATATAAGGTATCACCAGACGGAGAAATGCTTGGGTGCATATAATTTTGTTCATTAATACAAAAATTGACGGGTTCTACTTTTTTCCAATTTTCGCCATTTGATGAAACTCCTCTAAATAACTGTAAATTATATTCTTTCTTTTTAGTGGCGACAAAGCTATTGCGCACAAAATAGATTTCCGTAATTTGATTGACCGTATCTTTCCAAAAAGTAGGACTAGCCGTATTTTTATTTAACTCGTTGACCTTAGAAGAAAAGGAAGAAGGTTTGGAAAAATTATTTTCGTTTTGAATTGAGCTACTGTATATTTTTAAAAAATCACGATCCGTCGTTCCTGCTTTTTGCTTTAAGAGTTTTGTACCCTGATTTCGGTCAGATGAAAATACAATTTGATTGTTGTAAAAAATTGGAGAGGAGTCATCTGCATTCGAATTATGATCGAAAGCCGTAACTACTACTTTATCAAAATAAGGCTTAATGTCTTTGATTTTATCACAAGCCATTAATCGTTCCTTAGCATCTTTGTCAGTTGGTTCTAAATCTAAATATCGAGTAAGCCATATCTTGGCTTCTTCACATTTTCCATTACTAATTAGTGTTTTCCCATAATCTAAAAAAGCTTTTGGTTTCGCTTTATCAGATTGGACAATTTCGGCTAAAATAGGTTCTGCTAGGGCCATTTGATTGGTCATTCGGTAGCAGTTTGCTAATTTCACCATGCTGGAAAAACGCTTTCTATCTTCTAAACCTTTTACATAATGCGGAATAGCTTTAGCATAACTTTTATCTTTATACAGTTCGTTGGCTTTATCTAACGCATTATTTTGTGCAAAAGAACTAAAGCTAAAACAGCAACAAAGACACGTAATGTATAGGGCAATCGTTATCTGATTAGATATGAATGTACGTTTTCTCATCAAATTTATATTTAAAACAGTAATTGGGTTGAAAACATTAGTAACATTACTAATATTTTCATAAGTTTATAGGAAACAAAAACTATGCACAAAGGGGAATTTACCATTTATTTAACGCTTCTTTAGTGCCTTTTAACGTGATACGATTGTAAATTTGTCAAAAATTAGAGACCAAAACTTATTTAATTCGTCTCAATTATAAATTAAATGATCATCAACTAACAAATGAACTACAGGTTGTCGTGCAACTTGTATTATTTTATTCATTCTACATAAAATTTAAAATATGAAAAAGCAACTTTTATTATTTGGTTTCCTTTCCTTATTTATTATAAATATTTCGATGGCACAAGTCAGAGAAAGTAGTAATTCTATGACGCAGGGTGTTCAAAATAGTTTCGTGATTGACCTGACGGATACCAATGAAAAAATTGTTGAAAAAACATGGAAGAACTATAGTAAAAAATTTAAAGCAAAACCCAAAAAGATAAAAAAGTCAGACGAGTGGATGATGGATGATGCCATTATTCCTGGCGTTTCTGGAACAAATACTGTTGATGTGTACTACACCGTCGTAGAATCAGGTGGTGCAGTTACTTTCACTTCTTGGTATGATTTGGGTGGTGCGTATTTAAACTCGGAACAACATGCAGATCAGGCAAGAGAGGCTGAAAAAATGTTGATGAGTTTTGCTATTGAAGTAGCTAAAGAAATGGTACTAATTGAGTTGAAAGAAGAAGAAAAAGAGTTGAAGCAACTAGATCAAGCTTTATCGAAGTTGGGTAAAGAAAAGTCGAATTATGAAAAAGCTATTGAGCAAGCTAAAGAAAAAATTCAGCAAGCAGAAGCAGACATTCAACAGAATCTGAAAGATCAGGAAAATGCTAAAGATATGATTACTTCTCAAAAGGAAGTGATTGAAGAAGTAAAAAGAAAATTAGCTGATTTAAAAGGATAACAACTATTATAAGCAGGTCAAAATTCCTTAGTTTTGACCTGCTTCCCTCCAGCACCCTGCATTTTAACAAAAGTTTTACGCACCAATTTACTTTGGGCAACATTTTTGTACTATCTAATAACTATAATTGCTGTAAATAAAGGCTATCCTATTTTAAAATACCCACAATAGGGTATCGCATGGCCAGAAAGGAATGTTTATCTTTGTGATTAGTGTATATATCATCCGTTATATACTTTATGTACAACAAATAAACACTCAAAAATTACTTTAGCCCCTTTTCCTTTAAAAGATTTATTTACTGTACTCTTAATTACTCCCTTGTTTAGAGATATAAGATGAGAAGGATTACAACAGTATTCGTATTATTTGTCACTATATTATTGGCTCATTCGTGTCGGAATGACCAACTTACTGTATCCAGATTAGATGCAACGCTTGAATCTGTCATGGATAAGGCGTCTCCTGAAAATACATATACTTCGTTTATTATGCCAGAAAGTGGCGATTACGCTGCTTTGATACAAGACCCTCGCAACCCTATTACAGAAGAAAAAGTAACCCTTGGACGATTTCTATTTTTTGAAACAGGTTTGGGATTAGATGCTATAAAGTCAAGTGGTGAACAAACTTTTTCTTGTGCTAGTTGTCACATTCCAGAAAGAGGGTTCATGCCTGGACGAGTTCAAGGAATAGCAGATGGTGGAATTGGCTTTGGAGATTTGGGCGATGGTCGAACCCGTCATCATATTTATGAAGAGAATGAAATGGACGTACAAGGTGCTCGTCCTTTGAGTTTATTAAATGCTGCCTATTTGACCAACACTTCTTGGGCAGGTGCATTTGGTGCCGGCGGATTAAATGAAGGTACAGAACATTTATGGGGTGTGACTAATGCTGCAACAGAAGTAAATCATCTGGGTTATGCAGGTTTAGAAAGTCAAAATATTGAAGGTTTACATTTACATAGAATGGTGATTAATAAAGAGTTGATGGATGAACTAGGCTACACGGCTTTGTTCGATCAAGCTTTTAGCGATGCACCAAGTTCTGAGCGCTATTCGCCTTTGTATGCTAGTTTTGCTATTTCGGCCTATCTCCGTACGTTACTTCCTAATGAAGCACCATTTCAGCGATGGTTGAAAGGAGACAGAACAGCTATGAGCGATCAAGAAAAAGAAGGTGCCATTTTGTTTTTTACTAAAGCAGGATGTGTGAATTGTCACCGAACGGCAGGTCTGAATGCCAATGATGTTTATGCTATTGGTGTAAAAGATTTATTTGAAACGGGCGAATCATTTAATGCTGATCCTGACGATAAGCGACTTTTAGGTCGTGGTGGTTTTACAGGAAAGCAAGAAGACATGTACAAGTTTCGAGTTCCTCAATTATATAATTTAAAGACATCTCCATTCTATTTTCATGGAAGTAGTAAGCGCAGCTTGCGAGAGGTTGTTGAATATTTCAATGATGGCGTCCCTGAAAATGATATTGTTCCAACAGAAAATATCTCACCGCTATTTCATCCGCTCAATATGGACGAAGATGAAATAGACGCTTTAACGAAGTTCTTGGAACATAGTCTATACGATGAAGATGTAACTCGTTATGCTCCACCTTATATTCTTTCAGGAAATTGTTTTCCTAACAACGATGTACTATCCCAAGTCCAAATGGGTTGTGAATAAGTTTTTTACTTGCTAGATGATTCATTTATGCTATCTTTGGGAAAAGATTATTAATGGCTATAGATAGAATAGTTGGACAGTATGAGGGGGATGAGCACGGCCCTTTAGTCATCGTTTTTGGAAGTATGCACGGGAACGAACCCGCAGGGGTCAATGCACTTGAACTGATGTTTAAGATGTTGGAAGTAGAACCCATCACCAATCCAGATTTTATATTCAAAGGGAAATTAATCGGCATTCGAGGTAATTGTCGAGCTATTCAAGATGACAAACGCTTTGTCACTAAGGACTTGAATCGCCAGTGGCGAGTGGAAAATGTGGCTCGTATTAAAACAGCTACTAAGGAAGAATTAGATTCCGAAGATTTAGAAGTCAAGGAAATATTAGCAGTAGTTGAACATGAAATCCAAACCTACCAACCTGAAAAAGTCGTCGTTTTAGATTTACATACGACAACAGCTCGTGGTGGTATTTTTTCTATCTGTACAGATGAGTTTGAAAGTATTCGTATAGCCATTGAGTTGCATGCACCAGTTATCAAAGGTATGTTGCGCGGTATCAGAGGCACATCACTACACTATTTTTGCACACAAAATTTAGGTGTAGAAACTGTTGCCGTTTGTTTTGAGTCAGGGCAACATCTTGAAAAATTATCTACGAATAGAGCCATTGCTGCAATCACGAATTGTCTCCGAACTATTGGTTGTGTGGATGCAAATCATATTGAAAATAGACACGATTCTCTACTGATTGAATATTCTGAAGGTCTGCCTAAACTAACAGAACTCATCATGGTACATTCCATTCAGCCAGATGATAATTTCCAAATGATTCCAGGATTTACCAATTTTCAAGCCATTAAAAAAGGACAACTTCTAGCAACCGACCGACATGGTAATATTCTAGCCCAAGAAAATGGGTTTATTGTGATGCCACTATATCAAAAACAGGGCGATGACGGATTCTTTTTAGTTAAAAAACTCGATCATCTGTAAGTAAACGAACACAATTCTATCCATAAATCGCCGTTCTTATCAAAGATTACTACTTTTGTAGCGAAAGCATCAAATTGAAGAGGACTCAATCTGTTGAAGCTTACAGTTTAATTACCAAAGTATAGATAAAAGCAACTTTTCATACATCTATAATATGGAAAAGTTGCTTTAAGATTTTATAATAAATGGATAATCGAGAAAATTTAATAGGAATCGTCGAGACCTTCTTCCGATGGAAAAAACCAATTTTGGGTTTATGTTTAATTGCCGGTATTGGAAGTGTTATTATTACCCTTACGCTTCCTAATTATTATCAATCATTTACGACATATTACGTAGCTAGCCCTGACCAAATCATGCCCGATCCCGTTGGAAATCGGTTAAAAGAAAAAGAATTATACGGTACAAGTGAAGATCGAGATCGTAATATGTCTATCGCTCAATCATCGGAATTAGTCAATTTTATGATAGACTCCTTTAATTTATATGAACATTATGAAATTGATTCTACGAATGAAAAAAGCGCAAGTAAAGTTCGTAAACGTTTCTTAAAACTATATAATGTTGAACAAACAAAATATGATGCCATAGAGTTATCCATTGAAGATACTGACAGAATATTAGCTAAAGATATGACGATTGCTGCACGAGAAAAAATAGAAGATATTTCAGTGCAAATTGTAAAGGAAAGTTTTCAAAAAAGCCTTAGAAACACAAAATCAAATATTGATTCTAAAGAAGTAAAACTACAAACTTTAGGAGATAGCTTGCAACGTGTTCGAGAAAAATATGGTATTTATAACATCTTGTCTCAATCAGAATTTCTTTCTGCACAGATTACATCAGCCGAAGCCGATTTGGCTTTGAATAAAGCGAAACTCGCTAGTTTAAAATCTGCTAAAGGCATACCTAGAGATACCATTAACTTTATCATTGCTCAAGTAGCAGGTCTTGAAAAAGGATTAGAAAAAAGTAAGGAAAGTATGCAGCTTTTTAATCAAGGAATGTCATCTGTTATTTCTCTAGAGCGAGCATATAGTGATGGAATCAAACAATTGAGTTTAGACAAAGAACAATTTAAACAAAATGAGGCGGCGTTCAATAGCAAAAATCCACCTATGATTTTTTTAGTAGAAGACGCTACGATACCGCTGGAAAAATCGAGACCTAAACGATCCATCATCTGTATAATGAGTGTATTGATTGCCTTTATATTGGGTTTAACGGCTGCTTTATTATTAGATATGTACAAAGACGTTAATTGGAAGGAAATCGTTAATGCTCAGTAAATTATCCACATCATCTACTATTCCACCTAGCAACTATCTGATTTTTCAGGTATTTGGATGGATTGCTTTAGCTAGTATTTTTCTAGGTATTGCAACAGATATGCTATTCTTGGTAGGATTACCATTTGGGTTGCTGTTGGTTTATTTGACAATTGTAGATTTTAGAAAAGTATTTTATTTATTGATCTTTTTTATTCCTTTATCTACGCATTTAGAAATACCTGGCGGACTAGCACTAGATCTGCCCACTGAACCTTTAATGGTCGGATTGATGTTGATTTATCTCGCCCATTCTGTTCGACATGCTCATCGACGAGATATTGCTTTCCTGAATCATCCAATTACGCTTTTATTGTTATTGCATTTTGTTTGGACATTCGTGGCAACAATAACGTCTAGTCATCCGATGGTTTCCTTTAAATTCTTTTTGGCGAAAGCTTGGTATATTAGTGTGTTTTACTTTTTAGCACACCGTTATTTGAAAACGGAAAAAGATATTAAAACCATTTTTTGGCTGTTTTTCATTGCTTTGAGTATTACTATATTTTCAGTACTCATACGTCACGCTAGTTATGGATTTTCATTTGTTGATGTGGCACGCTCTCTAAAACCGTTTTATAGTAACCATGTGATATATGCGTCCACAATAGCTTTGTTTTTTCCGTTTACATGGTTTGCCCGAAAATGGTATCCCGCCCGAAGCCTACAATGGTGGTGTATCGTTGGTGGAATTGTTTTATCTTTTATAGCCATTCAGTTGTCTTATAGACGTGCAGCTATTATGGTTATTTATCTTTTGATTCCCATTTATTTTATGATCCGTTTTAAACTTACTCGAATTGCTATGATGGGGGCAGCGATTGGAGCATTGTTACTGGTCACACACTTAGTAACAGACGGGACGTATATGGAATATGCACCCAATTTTGAAAAAACGGTCAGTCATCAAAACTTTGACTCTTTAGTGGAAGCCACTGCTAAAGGAGAAGATATTTCTACGATGGAACGCTTGTATCGCTGGGTGGCAGCAGGGCACATGATTGATGATAAACCGTTGTTAGGTTTTGGTCCAGGAAGTTTTTATTTTTCTTATCGCCCCTACACCGTGACCAGTTTTGAAACCTATGTAAGTGATAATCCTGAGCAATCGGGGATTCACAATTATTTTATGATGGTGTTGGTGGAACAAGGAATCTTTGGATTTCTAATTTTCTTACTATTTACAGCTCTAATTCTAATCAAAGGAGAGGCTATTTATCATCAAACCAAAGACGAAAACCTAAAACGATTGGTAATGATGGCGCTGCTTTCGCTCATTGCGATCAATATTTTACTAGTCATCAATGATATGATTGAGACTGATAAGATTGGAGGATTTTACTTTTTAAATATCGCTTTTTTGGTTAATATGGATATTCGGAATAAAAGATCAAACCTCAATAAAATACATAAAGTCTAAGTGCCTTTACTACGCCAATTTCCTGACAGCCGCAGGCAGATACAATAACGCCAACCTTCAAAAAAGGCTTCATATATATGCTTAGATACCTTTAATGTCTCCTTTATTTCATTCCGAAAACTTTTTTATAAATAATCTTATAAATGTTCATTTATTCAGAATTTATTCAGAATTCAGATTTAATATTGCGTTGTTGTTTAGGATCATGTAAAAATAAGCTGTCTAAAACATTACAACTTATTTTTTATTTGATCCTTAGAAATAGAATAGCACTTTGAAGCTATTAAATAGTGATTTATTTTTATTCAAATATTTAAATTTTTAAACATGAGTAAACTCAAAGGTTGGCTATGCTACTTTGAACAATTATGGAATCCTGTTGTAGAAGTACAAGAATGGCTGAATTTTGATTATTTGGACAATGATGATGATTTAGGTGCAGATAATCAGCCTTACGTGGAGCATTGGATGATCTACGGTGTTTAATCTCTTTTATTTAAACGTAAATATAAATGACAATAAGGTCATCTCAAAATGATCTCTATCTAAAACTATAAACAAATGGTAATGGCAAAAATTAATCGTTATTCCGAAACGGATTTGAAAGAATTTAAAGATTTGATAGATATTCAACTGAATAAAGCGATTCAGGAACACAATCGAATGCAAGAACGATTAGATGACATCATAGATCAAGTGGATGATGATAGTGATATGATCGATGGCTCAAATCGTGGCAGCGATCGTGAAATGTTATCCATGATGCTTGCACGTTCTCGGAAGCATATTCAAGATTTAGAAAATGCGTTACTAAGAATTAGAAATAAATCTTACGGCATTTGTGTAGTAACAGGTGAACTGATTGATAAACGTCGATTATTAGCTGTTTTAACAACGACTAAAAGTTTACTGGGTAAACACGCACAGTCAACAGGTTCCACCAAACGAGTTGCTCGAACCATTAGTGGTGCTACACCTAAAATCATTAGCAAAGTCATTTCAAAACCCACCTCAAAACCTATTCTTGCAAAAAACATGGAAGATTCAGATGATTTCCTGGAAGATGATGAGTTGGATTTATTAGATGATGAGTTGGATAACGATATAGACGATGATACTAATATTGACTTGGATAATATTGAAAATTTTGAAGAAGACGACGACGAGGATTAAATAATCCAAGATTTATATATTTAAATTCTAAGCATTAACCTACATGAAGGTACTGGTTATTGAAAAAGATTTAGTTTTCTTAGACTTTGTCAAGCGATACTTGAAGCGAGAAGGATGTATTTGTGAAAGTGCAACGACATATAAAGAAGCATTCAAAAAAATCAATAATCATGAATATGACTGCGTTATTCTCGAACCCGAAATAGCGGGTGGAGATGGGCTACAACTTATTAAAATACTACGTGCCGAAGACATACAAACAGGTATTATTGTAACTTCGGCACGTAATACCTTACATGATCGAATTCAAGGGTTAAATCTCGGAGCAGATGATTATTTGGGAAAACCGTTTGATATATCCGAGTTGCACGCTCGAATGAAAGCTATTTTGCGACGAAAAACGAACTTTTTCAAAAATGATTTACATTTTGGTGATCTAATTATCAGACAACACGAACGCACGGTATTAGCTCAACAAACGCCTTTAAAACTAACCAAAAAAGAATATAATATTTTACTCTTTTTGGTTCGTAATAAAAATAGAATTATGACAAAGGAAAGTATCGCAGAACATCTTTGGGGGGATGACATGGACGATGCTGTTTCTTTTGATTTTATTTATGCACATGTCAAAAATTTACGTAAAAAACTCGTTGAGCAGGGTTGCGGAGATTTTCTAAAAACGATATATGGTGTAGGTTATAAATTTCAATCAACTTGATCAAATATTGTTATTTCGTGGTATATTAAAATTACGCATCGACATCATAAATAAATACCCGATTAACATAAAACCACTCATCACGATAACTAGCCCAATCGTATTTCCTTCCGCACTCGGATTAGAAACCGTTTTGACCATTTCATAGGAAAATCGTTTGGGTTGAGTAAAGACGTCCCAAGAGTTCCAACGTTGAAATCGTCCGATAAAAATTCCAAAACCTGCTAGTCCAATACAACTTACACTTAACAACCACGCCCACATTTTTGACAGGTATTTTTCTATAAAAAGTTGTACTTCATATAAAGACAATAATCCTAAGGTAAGTCCTGTCCAAGCAAAGGAAAAAATCAACATCATATCGTACCACAACGGAATGGGTTGACGTGCTTTTAGATGCAAAAAGTCCGTAATGATATAGGGTGCATTCGGAAAAAACAACAACCATAATCCCAATAGACCAAGAATTAAAATTCGTGATTTTGTTTTGGTATAAATACTGTCTATGGACAAAGAAATCCAATAAGGAATCCATGCTAAAAACAGATTCCATACCAAAAATATAAAAGCGGGTGCACCTCGATATAGCATAATATCATGGATACTTTCCATTTTCGGTAAAGGATATAAACACCAACGCCCTATCAATAGACAAAAGGCAAAACCTGTACTCACACACATAATCAAAAACTGCTGTACTTGCCGAGTAGCTAATAACTGTTGAATATATACATTCATAATCAAGATTTTTTCCAATTGAGTTTATTTGAGAAAATAGGTAAAGGAACTTTATTTGCCATCCAGCAATGCCAACGAGCAAGTAGACTTGGTTTGGTATTTCTGGCTTTCGCTAAACGGTATTGTGCGATATGATAATGCGGTGCAAACCGTAATTCAGATGGAATGATTTTCAATACAAAAGCAATAATTTTTAGAATACAATTTAACAATCGAGGTTTATGTTTCAATCCAAATGGAGCGTGTAATTTTTGAGGTAAAAAGCCAGCCGCTAGCACTTGCATAAAGCCCGTCAATGGAAAATAGGCTTTAGAAATAGTATCTGAAAGTCGGCGTGCATCTGTACTAACTTCTAGCTGATTACCTCGAATCATCTCTGAATAATAATCCGTAAATGCCCACCAGTTTTTGGGATATTGATCGAGTGGAATCCCCATCAATTGAGCCGTCTTTTTGGTTTCTTCAAAAAACTGTTCTTTTTCTTGACTTGTTAATGAACGATACATTTTTTCATAAGCTGCTACCGTCGCCCAGTTCATCGTTGCCAACACCCAGCACAATAAATCGGGGTCATTAGCCGAAAATGGAATGGTTTTTATCACGCCATTTTCTTTTTTGTGATAAACGCCTTTGACTTGTCCGTGTAGATAAAATAAACGCTGTGCTGATTGGGTAGCTTCTGCTTGATGACCAAACCAAATTCGTGTCATGGACACAATTGTTCGATGCGCTCGACCTAAAAAATCGGAATGATAGACACTAAATTGTCGAACTCCTTCTGCCACTGCAGGATGTGCGATTTGCAACAACAATGCACTAATACCTGCCACTAGAATACCTGGTTCTCGGTAGAGTTTCCAGTGCATGCTATCTGTACCAAAATAGCCCTCTGTTTCTGAAACTGCTGACGGAATAATGATGCCTTTTGATGTTTTCGGAGCATTTGTTTTAATGTCAGTAAATGATCCGTTTTGTTCGATATATCCAATGATGTTTTTCATAATATTTTATTAGTTTTCTAAATAAAAAGTGGAACGTCGTGTTGTTCTTTTTTGAAAATTAGATTTCGTAGATCGTCCGTTCGTTCTTTTAACAGGTATTGAAAATCCCATTTTGAAAAATTGAGCGCCAATTGACCACGTCGGTAAGCCCGACGATATTGTCCCCAATGTTCGGGCATCAAAAATGCACCGATAATAGCTGTTCCATAAGCATAGAGTGATCGTTTACCATTGCCTACCAAGAAAAATTGCATATTGATTTCGTCGACAATCGTTGGTTCATATTCTAGTAAAACGTGCATGACATCGTGTTCTTCGAGCAATGGCATGAGCGATAAATTTTCTTTTTTAAGAAAAGCTGCCAACTGGAAACCTAAGGTATCAGACGGATACTGTGTCAGTTGTTCCTTTGTCACGTCCCATCCCTGCCCGATGGTCAGGCGGGCCTGTAAGCCTTTTTTGAACCAGCGGATATAATATGGTTTGGTCGTTTCTACCAACCAATGAATGAGTCTTGCTCTAAGGCTCATTCGAGTTGTGGTTAAGATATGTGATGTATTCATAGATTTTTTATTTTAAAGTACTTTGAAATTCAAAGTTTAGGTGTAAAAAAAACCTAGCTAATGCTTTTTGGCTACAGAGACACTGAGTCGCAGAGATACAAAGTTTCCATTTCATTATATTCTCTGTATCTCTGAGTCTCAGTAGCTGTATAATTTAACTTCCTTCTGTACTTTCCACTTCCCGATTAATATTATACCAATCTATATCTTTAGAGAAATACATCACC
>JAHDFQ010000069.1 GCA_020628085.1 Saprospiraceae bacterium | reverse complement strand
ATAACAAAAATATGATCGACTAAATTAGGATTGGTTTTCCAAGTCAGTTGCACTTTTTTCTGGTCATCGGTAGATGCATTGAACGCTAAGAAACGGTTTCCAGTACCATCACCAAATCCATCTTCAATACAATTTAAAACATCTACGTCAAAGGTGGTGGATTCTATACATCCATTCACCGAAACGGTCAAGGTCACTGTTTTTGAGCCAATAGTTGACCAAGTTACTACATCTACCGTTTTGGTAGTTGCGGTTTGTGGCGTAGCGGATGTTCCAAAATCCCATTCGTAGGTTGCACCGCCGCCGCCATCTGCTGCTGTAAAAGTAGCGGGTTTATTTTCGCATACTTCTGTTATTGGATCAACTGGTTCAGCAACGACATCTGGATGTACTTCTACTTTGATAATATCTGTTTCACCAGTAAATGTATTACAACCATCTCGGCGCGCACAACGGATAAAGAAAGTTGTTTGGAATACTGCATTTGGATCATATGATTCATTATCAGAATTAATAATTGGAATCCAATCTGGATTGTTGAACGAAAACGAAGAACCCGTTGTATTCATCATCCATAAATATTCAATATCACCTGTTCCACCACTCGCTGGTGTGATACTTAAAATCGGATCAGGATCGGCACCTGCGCCACATACAATTTGATCGCAGCAGATTTCTCCACCATTCTGAATATTATCACAAGCCACTAAAATACCAGCATCAAAACTTAAATCGTCTGGTTGCCCGTTGACAATATCAAACGGTTGGGTCTGACCAGAGAAGAAATTAGCGTCGCTGTCTAAGCTATCGTCCGTTCCTTCATTAGAGCCTGTAAAAGTTGATCCTGTTGGAATTGTCGCTGGAACAAATTCTATAATGTATGTCCCAGGAGGAATATCTTCAAATAGATACATACCATCGGCATCTGTAAATTGGGTGTCATAAATTATATCATCACTAGAATTGAAAATACCATCTGGTCCTGGATCAATTAAATTGACTTGTACATTTGGAACACCTGGTTCGTCAGGGTCTTGCAGACCATCTTCATTTTCATCCAACCAAACAAAATCTCCAATATTAACTAAGTCAAAACAATCTAAAAAGTCAGGTTCATCCACTTCAGCGGACATGGTTGCCGAACAACCATTTTCATCAGTAACTGTCACTGTGTACGTTCCACCTGCAAGGTCTGAAACCTCCTCGGTAGTATCCATATTAGGTGTATCCCAAGCATAGGTATACGTTCCAGAACCAAACAACACATTAACCAAAACAGCACCTACATCACCTTCACAAGTCGCATCTGTGACTGTAATTTCTAATTCAATGGCACTATCATCTAAAATTGTCGTACAGGCTTCTTGAATACAATTATTAGAATCCGTTACGGTTACACAGTATGTTCCAGCAGACAAATTCATGATATTTGCCGTCGTTGCGCCTGTCTCCCAATTATAAGCATAAGGTGCTTGTCCTCCACTGACCATCAATTCAATATTGGCATCATCACCACCTGCACAAGTTGGTGCTTCACCAATTCCGATAATCACAATTTGATCGGGCGCAATAACATTGGTACAGCCATCAAAATCACAGCCATTGGCATCTGTTATGGTCACACAATATTCGCCATCAGCTAAATTGTCTCTGATCAAATCAGTATCTTCATTATCCCATTCAACAGTGTAAGGAGCCGTTCCACCTTGAATATCCAGCTCAATAATTCCATTTATATCGTCATTACAAGTTGGGTTGGTTACAATGAAATTTCCAACTAATTTTTCTGGTTCAACCACATCAAAACACTCGGTTAATTCACAAGCGTTCATGTCATTAATCGTTACACAATAGGTACCACCTGTTAAGTTAGACATCGAAGCATTTGAACCACCGTTATTCCAATCATAGGTATACGAACCAGTTCCGCCAGTAACGGATAATTCTATTTTTCCATCGGCAAATAAGGCACAAGTCACATTGGTAATAGTCGCTTCAACTTCTAATAATGCCATCGTTTCGACTTCAATACAAGTGGAAGCCGTACAATTATTTTCATCTGTTACTGTAACACAATAAGTACCAGATTCTAAGTTTTCAATATCTTCAGTTATAGCACCATTATCCCAATTAAATTCATATGCGCCCGTTCCACCACTAACATCTATATCAACAGCTCCATCCGACATACCAAAACAATTTGGCATGGAAGGACTCTCAATGATAGTAATAGCATCTGGTACAAGAATATCTTCACACAACACCAATGAACAATCAGTAGCGTCTGTAATGGTAACACAGTATGTTCCCGTTCCTAGATTTGTCTGAACAGGAAAATTGCTCATATTACTCCATTCGTAGGTATAAGGCGCAGCACCACCGCTAACACCAACGGCTATTGCACCCAAATCATCTGGACAGAAAGGTTGATTAACATTTGTTGCTGCAAATAATTCATCACCTCTTGTTAAGGTATAACAACCTGAAATGGTACATTCATTTTCATCGGTAACCGTTACACAATATTCCCCTACATCTAATCCATCAATAAAAGCGGTTGTTTCAGTTGTACTCCATTTGTAAGTATAATCGCCAACACCTCCTGCTACATTTGTAACAATAGAACCATTATTTTCACCACAAGAAGGATTATTAATAGTAGGATTAATAGTCAAAATATCAGGTGAACCTACTTCAATACAAGCAGTTGTTACACAATCAATGGCATCTGTAACCGTTACACAGTAATTGCCTGCGAAAAGATCGTCAAGATTTTGGTTGGTTGAATCATTGTCCCACTCAAAAGTATATGGGGCTGTTCCTTCTGTTACTGTCAATTGAATAGATCCGTTGTCCATACCATGACAAATGACATCGGATGCGGTCAATTCAACTTCTAATGCTAAACCTTGTTCTAAGGTCACACATTTACTAGCTGAACAACCAGAATCGTCATTTACAGTTAAACAATATGTACCACCAAATAAAAAACGTGGATTTTGAACATCAAGGGTAAAATCCCAATCAATATCATACATGCCCGTTCCGCCTGTGATAGTAGTTTCGATGCTTCCGTTCGCTAAACCACAAGTTGGATCAATTGTTTCAAATTCAATATCAATGGCTTCTGTACCATCCAAGGTAATACATTCCGAAACGGCACAATCATTATCATCGGTAACCGTGATACAATATGTCCCGTTCGTTAAATCAGTTGGGTTTAATACATCAGGCGCATTATCCCAGTCAATATCATAATCGACATTCGTACCTGTTATCGTTGTTTGAATACTTCCAGAATTATCGCCGCAAGAAGCATTTGTTCCTTGCAAATCAATATTTATGGTAGAAACATTATCCAAATTAATACAAGCTGTTGCTGTACAATTTTTCTCATCTGTTACGATTACACAATACGTTCCTGCTTCCAAATTACTTGGATTTTGCATATCTGTTGCATTGTCCCAATCAAAAGTATAGTCGCCATAACCATTGGAAACCGTTGTTGTTATTCGACCATCTGCTACACCACAATTTGGAGGCATACCTTCTAGGCTTACAATAATTGCATCAGAATCGTCCAATGTGACACAAGCATTATCTGAACATCCTCGATTATCGTTCACCGTCACACAGTATGTCCCTGCACTTAAATTTTCTAGGTTTTGAATATCCATTCCATTATCCCAAATAAATTCATATGCGCCACTTCCTGCTGTAATATTGATATCAATCGTTCCATTATTTAAACCACAACTGGTGTTAGAAGCATCCAAGTCAATTTCAAAGGGTTGTACATCTATAATTTCTGTGCATTGGGACGATGTACATCCATCATTATCTGTAACTGTAACACAATAAGTATTGGGTAATAAACCAGTTGGATCAGCGATAGCAGGTAAGTCATTATCCCATTCGTAAGTAAATGGTGCTTCGCCTGTTTTTATTGAAACTAACAGTTCACCATTTGCTTCACGGCAAGTAGCATTCACCGTAAATAAATCAAAATCTAAAGCATCTGAATCATCCAGAGTAATACATTTTTCTGCTGAACAGTTCTTAGTATCTGTTATGGTTACACAATAAGTACCGGCTGCTAAATCGGTTGGGTTTTGAACATTGTCTGTATTATCCCAATCAAAAGAAACCATTCCTGAAGTTCCAGAAACTATTGTTGTGATTGAACCATTTGCTTCGTTGCAAGTCGGATGTACTGCTGTTAAAGTAATGTTTGGTGCAGAAGAGTTGTCAACATTTACACAATCAATAACTTCGCAGTTATTTTCATCTGTAACCGTTACACAGTAAATTCCAGCTTCAACATTTGTTAAATTTTGTGTGTCAGCGTTATTATTCCAATTGAATTGCAATGCACCTGTTTGTCCTGAAATAGTAGTTTGTACACTTCCATTGTCATCGCCACAAGTCGTTGGCATAGCAGTCAAATCAATAGTGAATAACTCTTCATCTACTAAATTCACACATTGTGAAGCAACACAACCTATATCATCCGTTACGGTTACGCAATAATTTCCAGCAATCAAATGCTCTTGGTTAGCGGTCATTGGAAGATTATTATTCCATTGATAAGAATAAGGTGCTGCCCCCATCATTGCAACAATTGAGATAGAACCCGTTGCTTGCATACAAGTCGGTTGAACCGTTGTAATGTCGAGTTGTAAGGCTACAGAAGAGTTCAGATCAATACAAGCTGTTGCGCTACAATTCTTATCATCGGTAACGGTTAAGCAATATGTTCCTGCTGCTAAATTCGTTGGATTTTGAACATTTGGTGCATTGTCCCATACATATGTATATGCACCTGATCCACCTAAAACGGTGGCCGTAATTGAACCGTTTGATGCGCCACAGCTCGGTTCGATACCAGATAATTGTATCACTGGACTTTCAGAGTTTTCAATATTTACACATTCAATTGCTTCACAGCCATTGGCATCCGTTGCTGTTACACAATATACACCAGCAGATAAACCTGACGGATTTTGAACATTTTCTGTATTATTCCAATTAAATTGAAATGGGCTATTTCCACCATTTATTGTTGTTTGAATACTTCCATTATCGCTTCCGCAAGTCGTAGCAGAAGCTGATAAATTAATATCGAAAGACGTTCCGTCTTCTACTTGAATACATTTGGTCACTACACAATCATTTGCATCTTTAACCATTACACAGTATAAACCTGCTGATAAACCTGTTGGATTTTGAACATTATCGACACCATTATTCCATTCATACGTAAACGGAGCAAGACCCGTCAAAATTTGTACCGTTATTGTCCCGTCGTTTCCACCCGCACAATTGACATTAGTCGCTGTCAATTCCAATTGAGTTTCCGCAGTAGAAGAAATGGTCACTGTCTCTGAACTTGTACATCCATTCGCATCCGTAATTATAGCCGTATAAGTACCAGCTGATAGGTTGGTTGCCATAGCTGTCGTTTGATTATTGGGGTCATTCCAAATATAAGTATAAGGAGCAGTACCACCGATAGCCGTAACAGTTGCAGTTCCATTATCCTCACCACATTCAGTATTGGAATGGCTGGAAGAACTTGAAAGTCCATCAGTCGTACTCAACGTAATTATTGATGTAGCTGAACAAGATGCTGCATCTGTAACGGTGACAGCATAAGTACCTGCACCAATATTATTAATTGTGTTTGTTGTTTGATTGGTATCCCAATTATACTGAAAAGGCGCAGTTCCACCAATAGTTGAAATTGTAATAGAGCCATTTGATTGACCACAATTTGCACTAACGGTATTGGAAACGATCTCAAAACCAAGTCCTTCGTTGACTGATTGAGAGGTTGTAGCTGTACAGCCTTGACTATCTGTGACGGTTAATATATAAACGCCAGCAGAAATATTCGATAAATCCTCAGTTTGAGCAGTATTTGACCAATTGTAAATATACGGATTTGTCCCTCCAGTTACCGTAATATCAATAACTCCGTTTGAAGCTGAACCACAGCTTGCATTAGTAACTGTAGATTGAATATCTATCGTGTTTGAAATTCCACTAATGTAAACGGACTCTATCAATTCGCAGTTATTGGCATCCGTTAAAGTAAGGGTATACGTTCCTGATGCTAAATTATTGATTGAAGCAGTGTTCGCCCCGTTACTCCAAGCATATATATAAGGTGTTGCGCCGTTAGCAGGATTAGCTGTTACTGATCCTGTATTTGCGGCACTACATCCATCTTGAGTTGTTGTAAAATACAATGCCAGATCACATGGAGGCGCACAATCTATGGTAATTGTTACAGGATTGGATTCTTTAATATATTCTGTACAACCTGACCGTCTAGCGCATCGAACGTAATGTGTGGTTTGTGAAATTGGTGTCGGATCGTAATTTGGACTATTGGAGTTTGGAATGATGTTCCAATTGATGAAAGAATCGTCTAAATCATTAGTTGTGTACATCCATAGATATTCCATGGTACCTGTTCCACCACTCGCCAAAGTATCATTCAAAATAATTGATGGATCAAATAACGGATCATTGCAACCCGTTTGATCGCCGATAATCGTTCCACCATCGGTTACATTATCGCAATTAAAATGATCTGATATTTTTGAAGATGAAAAGGTTTTGGTGTTGGAAAACGCCAAAGTAGTTGAAGCCATACATAGGCACAATAAAATGAAATTGTACGAATGGTGTACGGTCAATTGCTGGAATAGCAAAAAAAGATTCGGTTTACGCATTTTAAGAAAGTTTAAACTGTCGGTATTGAGAATATTATCATTCCTGATTGCTAAATAGAGTTGTTAAACAATTCTATCGAATTTAGGATTTGTGCTTTGCAAATGGAGGGGGATACCATTGAAAAGACACACATCTTTGGGGGAAAAGATGTACTATTAATCTATGTTTTTAACTTAGGAAACTGGTAAGGCAAGAATTAGAAATAAGATAAATCCTATTTCTTTAACATATAGTAATACAAAATCATACCAAATTTTTCAATATATGATTATAAAGTCATTTAGTTTTTATTGCTAGAAACACATGACTATTAATTTACATATTTAGGATACTGCAAATGAAATAGATGAATCTTAAAAAGTATTAGTTAAATTTTATAAAGTTAAGGACGATTTTATTTTGAGCAGCAAGTCTTTAAAATTCATTTGAATGAACGTATATTTGTTTTTTCAAAATTCACAAATCATTATACACTTTGAATCAAAGTTGTTTCATTCCATTCAATACATCAGTAGATCATATTTCGCCACCTAAACAATTTACGTTTCCCTTTTATTATGAACCACATCCATTGACGATCATTGCGGCGAAAGAACTACAACATTATTTGAAAACACAAACGGATTGGGAACATAATTTTGGACTTGATCCCAAAAAAAGGGGGTTGGTGATTGGGAAAATGTTCGGTGTTTTGGTCGTTGAAAATCAACATAAAGAACTGGGTTATTTAACGGCGTTCTCTGGAAAATTAGCTGGTAAAAATGCACATACACGATTTGTTCCACCTGTATTTGATATGCTCGAGGACAATAGTTTTTTTATACAAGGTGAGAAAATTGTCAATCAACTCAATGCTAGTTTAGAACAAAAATTGCAAGATCAAGCATATTTAGATTGTTTGAAATTGGTAGAAAAAGAAAAAGAAATTTATGCTAATCGCTTGAAAGTCAATAAAGATTTGATGCGCGCTGCAAAGAAAAAACGTAGGGAACGTCGAAAAACAGGCGAAGCAACGCTTAATGAAACAAATTTAAATGAATTAAAAGAAGCATTAAAATATGAGAGTCTAAAATATCAATATTATTTAAGGCATTTCAATGCGTATTGGGAAGCACGTCTAACTAAAAGTCAAGCAAAATTAGACGTTTATACTAATGAAATAAATTCTTTAAAAGCAGCTCGTAAAGCCAAATCATCAAGTCTTCAAAAGCAATTATTTCAGCAATATCGATTTTTAAATATCAAAGGTGAATACCAAAGTTTAGAATCTATATTTGAACATACTTTTTTTAAAACGCCTCCTGCGGGTGCTGGTGAATGTGCTGCACCAAAACTGTTGCATTATACATTCAAACATAGCTTAAAACCTATCGCAATTGCTGAATTTTGGTGGGGTGCTTCTCCGAAGTCTAAAATTAGAAAACATGGAAATTTCTATCCTGCTTGCAGAGGTAAATGTGAACCCATTTTGGGGCATATGCTTGAAGGAATGGACGTTGAAGAAAATCCAATGTTAACAAACCCTGCCTTGGGAAAAGTTTTGGAAACTATTTATGAAGATGAGCATTTATTAGTCATTAACAAACCGTCGGAGTTTTTATCGGTACCAGGAAAAACGATCCATGATTCCGTTGCTTATCGTATCCAACAAAAATATCCGAATGCTTCTGGTCCATTAATCGTACATCGTTTAGATATGTCTACTTCTGGACTGATGTTGATTGCCAAAAATCCTGATGTCTATCGGCTGCTTCAACGACAGTTTATCAATAGAAGTATTAAAAAACGATATATCGCTGTTTTGGATGGATTGTTAACCGAAAAAAAAGGTTATGTCAATTTACCTATTCGAGTAGATTTAGAAGACCGTCCACGGCAAATGGTTTGTTATGATTTTGGAAAATCTGCCAGAACCAAATGGGAAATTATCGAACAAAAAGACAATAAAACAAGAGTACATTTTTATCCAATTACAGGACGAACGCATCAACTTAGGGTGCACGCTGCTCATGCAGATGGGTTAAATACGCCTATTGTTGGCGATGATTTATATGGAAAAAAAGATCGGCGTTTGATGTTGCATGCAGAAATGATTGAGTTTGAACATCCTATTTCTAAAGAACGAATGACAGTTCAGGTTGATCCTGACTTTTAAAGCTGATCAGCGTAAGTCGGTAGCTTTACTTCAAATGTATTCAACGCTTTGTACACCACATCATGAATTTTACGGCGGGTTTTCAACTTAAATAATTTAGTATTATTGGGTTTTGGGTGTATACGATTCGATAGAAAAATATAAACCAATTCTTCATCTGGATCGACCCAAACGGCTGTGCCTGTGAAGCCTGTGTGACCGTAAGTGTTTTTGGATGCTTTTGAAGAATAGGATGGATATTTTGTTTTTCTAGGCTTATCAAAACCTAATCCTCTCCTACTTCCTGCTTGCTTTTTTGTGAATACATCAATCGTTTCTGACTGTAAAAATTGTGTTCCACCATACGATCCACCATTCAATAACATTTGGTATAAGACGGCTAAATCCTCAGCATTTGAGAACAACCCTGCGTTGCCGCCAACACCTCCTAACAAAGCAGCCGACTCATCATGTACAAATCCGTGTAATAGCTGATTTCTCCAATTGCGATCTTGAGCAGTGGGTACAATCTTCGTTTTATAATAACGAGTAGTGGGTTTGTACAAACATTTTTTTAGATGTAAGGGTGTGTAAAAATGTTGATATACATATTGGTCTAACGGTAATTTTGTTTCGTCTTCAATTATTTGTTGTAATAAATTGAAATTTACATCACTATATCTGTATTTTCTGGTGCGCTGAAGCTTTAAGCCCAGTACTTTATCTAATAAACTTGATTTTAGATTATCGTTGATATAGAAATGATCCGCAATTTTAGTTCTATAATTATTTCTTTTTTGTCCACAGAAATAAGAATTACATTGATTTTTGTAAACACCATTTCGATGAATAAATCCATAAATGGGCATATTGGCTTGCAATCTCGAAGTATGCAAAAGCAAGTTTTTGATCTTTGTATGCTTTAATCGTTTTCCACATTTTTCACCAAAACATTGTTCCATATTGCGCTCTAAAGAAAGTCGGTCTTGTTCAAACAATTTCATGGTTGCAAGCGTGGTCGCAGTTGTTTTTGTCAAAGAAGCCAAGTCATATAAATCATCATTTTGAACAGGTATTTTTTTATCGTAGGTATGATAACCGAATGATTGATTGTAAATAACGCTTCCTTTTTTAGCCACTAAAATTTGGCAACCAGGGATTGCTTTTTTCCGAATTGCTCGTTCAACGATGGTCGAAATACCTTCCAGTTTTTCAGTGTCTATTCCCATTATTTCAGGTTCACTAAAATTTAAACGAGTAATTGGTGTTTGAATACTTGCCCCTTTTTTTAGATCATCTGAAATGTCAATTGTGAGTTGTCCTGTAGCCGTTTGACCACCAAATAACAACTCTGCTGCAAAGGTTTCAGTAACCTTATTTTGTTCAATAATTTGAATAATATTAGCAGATTCTATTAACCTCAAGTGGTCTGGATGACCAAAATTAATAATCGTAATATCTTCTTTTGTAGCGAGTTTATTTACAGATTGAAGAATATCTTTATTGCTTTGGTTTAAATCTCTGTCCAGAATAAAAATCTTGGAATATCCCTTTTTTAAAACTTTTGATAAGGATTTAGAATTGGAAGTATCGTATAAACGAGCAGTGGTGTTTTTTAATATGGATGATTGTTTTTGAGTAGAAATAGTACTCACTTGAATGGTACTATATTTTTGGACTCGATCTATAAAATTCGGATAAGCAACATCATCGAAATGAAGAATTTGGTATTTTTGCTGATGTACATTTTCGAATGGTAAATTCATATTTTTGATTAGTGCAACCGATTTCTGGTAACAAGAATTAACATAAGTATCAAAATGAGGATAGCGTAATAAATGTTCAATTTTCTGACGATTTAATGATTTATTTTTGGACTGATGGCGCTGCGTCCACGACTTTGCTTTTAATATTTTTTCTACTTTATTATTAAGTTGTTCTACCGTCCAAATTCCCGATTCTAAGAGTCTTAATACCTTTTCGTACATCAATTCTATATCATCATTTTCAACTACCAAAATGTCCGTTCCTTGAACCAATAAAGACTCTATTTCTTCAATGTTGCTGACAGAAGAAAATAAAAATCCGTCAAACCCGACTCCGTAGTGTAAATAATTTTTGGTAAGTGCTGATTGAAAAAATGGAAATGATGCTTGTATGGCACTTTGACTTCCGACAGAAACAGCAGCCAAACCACTTTTGGAAAAACTTCTAAACGGAATTAAAAATTCTTCATTAAACAAATAACTACTGGGTTTTTCTTTTGATAAATCGACTGTTAATTGACCACCACTTAAAATTCTATGTTTAAATAAAGATCGAATACGTTGATTTACCAAATTATAATCCTGTGTAGCAGACATCCAATCAGTCTGATTTATAGAATTAGTTGAACTTGAAATCGAATTTCCTAAACTTAAATGAATACCTAAAGCACGACATTGGTCTACATATAAATTTTGAATCTCTTGATGTATTTTTTGATCGTTGATTGCTCCGATGGTAGCAGCAGTTGGAAAAGAAACAGCGTCCGAAAATTGATTATTTAAACTTATATTTTCGGTAGTGGCGTACCACAGAGGTTGATTGGATATTGCGTTGCAATTAGTAGCAATACGGATATAATCATCAATTGTGTATTGATCTAAAATTAGTGTTCCGACTTTACCCGTTTCGACAAGATGATATAAAAAATCTTCATTACAGCTTTTGCTAGCAGTCGTTTTATATAGCAATAGCTGACCGACCTTTTCTTCTAAAGTCATGTTGGTCACCTGCCTTGAAATGGTATTATTGTTTTGATCTAAAAAAGAAAGGATAGTCGAACTAGACCAGTATTGTTCCAAATTGCAAGAACTGCAAAAGGTGCATAAACATCCAATAAATAAAATTAACCTTAGTAGCATTAGATAGTGTAAAGGATCATAACAATTAACAATATATGAATTTTTAAACCATATATCTAATACTAATATTATCAAATAACACTCCAAATACTAAGGCAAGCTATAAATCAGTAAGTTATGTTCGAAATAAAATTAAACAATGTCATAAATTAACAAAAATTTAATTTTTTTAACGCAAAAAGCCCAATCTGATTAGTGGCAGATTGGGCTTCTTATATATTATAGTCTTATAATTTATGCTTTTTTAATTTCTGGCATTTTGCATTCTTCGTCAGGGTTCTTACCACAAACTTCGCAGCTACCAATTTTACTTTTCAGCATGGGATTATTTGTAGCACAAGTACCTCTGAATTCTTTACCCGTTACAATTTGACGAATATTGATGAGAATAAAAGAGATTCCGAAAACAAAAAAGATCAAAGCTAAAGTCGTTAAGTATTCCATGGTAATTTTTTTCAATTAATAATGCGGTGTTCTATTACTAAAAGTCAAAAGTACTGCTTTTTGTTCTTAGAATAGTGCCTTTAACTTTTAAAAAACACAAATTAGAATCTAAACTTTGCTTGTACACGAATATCTGATCTTGTATTTCCGTTTATTTCTTCTAAACCCGATCCTATGGTGTTTTCATTCTCCCAAAGCGTTTGAGCATATCGAAGTTCTAAACTTGCATTTCTGAATTTGGTAAACCTTAAATTGATATAAAAACGAGAACCTTGATTATAATATGCTGGATTTAAAAAATCATTTAATATACTATTTTCATAAGCATAAATACGGGAGTCATAATCGTCTGTATTATAAATGGCATATCGAGTCGTCAATGATAAAGGGAAGTCTTTAGGTTTGAATACAATATCTTGATACAACATGAAGCCTTTGCTTGGTGCTTCAAAGTTATTATTAAAAAAGGCGTATTCTGCCCTACTTTTTAGCGTCAATTGACTAGTAACATTATAGCTAAAATGTACCCTAAATTGAGTTCGATCTCTATTGAGTAGATAATCTATTCGAGCTTCGGGATCGGGAACATTTTCTTGCTTTCGCTCAAAACGATATTGGATATAGGCTTCCATTTTTCGTTTTTTACGATAGGTTAATTTTGCCAAATATTCATATCCAGTTGAGGGGGCATCTGCACTAAATCGGAGATATGGATGCCTGAAAATATCGTAGTAGGTTTGCAGCGTCCAGTTTCGATTGGGAATAATTTGTAAACCAATATATAAACCCGTCTCATTTCGCCCACCACCTGCTTCTGCGAATGGAAATACATTGAGCGCCTGATATTCTTTTTCATAATGACGAAACATTAACGACATATTTACCTTTCGATCTAAACCAATGAGTAGACCGTTCAACGTTGCTAATCCACCATTATCACTAACGGCCGTTTCCCCAAAAAAATTAAAATTTCGATAGACAAACGAATAATCTGTACTCAAATTTAGAAGCCGACTTCCACTAAAAAAAAACTGGTTGTAAGGTCTGGGCGATCTAGATAATGCTCTATCAAATGTAGTATACAAAGCATTAAAAGCTATGTGTGCGTGATCTGTTTGGTATTTTAAACTCCCACCGACTACGGTTTCCTGTAAGCCCCCTTTATCTTCAATTTCAGCTTCCGTTCGATGTAAACCCGTTATTTGAAGCGAACTAAATCGCAAAACTTGTTCTTCGGCATCTAGCGTATCGGGTTGTAAGAGATTTCCATCTTTAAATCTACGAGAACCAAAAACGGTTAATTCGATATGATCTGTTAATCCTAATGTTACTCCACCACCTCGATAAAAAAGAGCTTCACTCACCGAAGAAAACGCTCTTAAAGTAGAAGCACTTCTACGAACCGCCATCACATCAGGTCCTTTTCCACGACCAAATCCAGAGAATAAAACCAATCCCTGACCAAAACTAGCAGCAAAATCACCGATGGCGATAGCCTTCAATCGTTTACTATATTTTTTTATAAAAATATGGGCAGAATAGAAGTCAAATCCATTTTTGTTGCTCCCCGTAAAAAATTCTTCACCAGGGTCTTTTTCCATAGTTATTCCATAACTCAAACGTGTATCGTTGGTATGTTTAAATCGAAAATAAAAACGGTTGGGGTCACCCAAATACCGACTTCCTGTTTCGTCATCCTCTAATTCAGTATATCCCTTTTTTTGTTCCAAAACTCGATCCCAGCGAGCCAATATTTGATTTCGACCCGTAGAAAATAATTCTTTTAGAGACATTTGTGTATCATCCAAATCTCCGCTAACCTTAATGAAGGGCAGGATATTTTTGATCGTTAAAATATCAAACCCTGGCACCGCTTGCAATTCATAAATAGAAATGAGTTTTCCGTGTTTCGCTCGATAATCAATCAAGGCACTAATTTGAGTAGGCGATAAAAGTTGAAGTTCTTCTAACTCATCAAATGAAGATTTATTTAAATTAACAGGATTACGTGCATAAATTTCTAATTTTTCGAAAATATCTTGATCTTCAAACTCTCCTTCTATATCATTATTTTGAATATAATTTTCAATAATCTGAAATCCTTCATCGTAGTTGTTATAAGTCGTATCTCTCTGTGCAAAAAGAAAAAGCGTGTAACAAATCATCAGGAAAAGTAGTGCTATTCGTTTCATGCTCGTAAAATTATCACTTTTTTTCCAAAAAATAATCCAAAATAATATTTGATGTATTTCACTAGATAGCTACACAAATATTTCCCATTTAAATAACACAAAATTATATACCGCTTATAAAATAGATGTTGATATATGATAAAAAGTTAGTATTCAAAGTTTTGGTTTTGTATAAAAAGCGTTATAACTTTACATTATCGTTCACATAAAACGGATATTTAAAGTGCAACAAGATTGCCCCGAATCATTAAATAATTTAGGGACACTATACACCAAAAATAGTGTAATGATTGCTGCGCTCTTCCTTACTGTAATTCTTCTAATTCATACTACATTTTCTAAAACAAGTATAATTTATACGTTATGGCAAAGTACAAATTTGAGTACATTTGGTTAGATGGTTATAAGCCAGAACCCAATTTGAGAAGTAAAACAAAAGTAATTAATCTTGATTCTTATGATGGAGCAGTTGATGTGCTTCCTGATTGGTCTTTTGATGGTAGTTCTACTCAGCAAGCAGAAGGTCACTCTTCAGATTGTTTGTTGCGTCCAACAACTGTATATCTTGATCCAGCCAGAAAAAATGCGTATTTAGTCATGTGTGAAGTTTTGAACCCTGATGGTACACCTCACCCTACTAATTATCGTGCGACTATTGACGATGATCCTGAATTTTGGTTCGGATTTGAGCAAGAATATACTATCGTACACAATGGTCGTCCACTAGGTTTTCCAAGTGATGGATACCCTGCTCCACAAGGAATGTACTACTGTAGTGTTGGGTTTGGTAATGTTGCTGGTCGTGACATTGTTGAAGAACACTTTGATATTTGTTTAGAAGCTGGGCTTGAAATTACAGGTATTAACGCCGAAGTTATGTTAGGTCAATGGGAATACCAAGTTTTAGGAAAAGGAGGAAAAAAATCAGGTGATGATTTATGGATGACTCGTTATTTACTATTCCGAGTTGCTGAAAAGCACGGTGTACACATTGAATTTGCTCCAAAACCTGTAAAAGGTGACTGGAACGGTTCTGGATGTCATGCAAACTTCTCTAATAAAGCGATGCGTGAAGTCGGTGGCAAAAAAATGTTTATTGATATTTGTGATGCTTTTGGGAAATATCATGCAGAGCATATCGCTGAATATGGTTCAGACAACGATCAGCGTTTGACTGGTTTACACGAAACTCAATCTATTGAGAAATTTTCTTATGGAGTTTCTGATCGTGGTGCTTCCATCCGAATTCCTGTTCCTACTGCTCAAACTTGGATTGGATATTTAGAGGATCGTCGTCCTGCGTCCAACTGTGATCCATACCGAGTTGCAGCTCGTATCATCAAAACTGTAAAAGGGGCGATGGTTCCTGCTTAAAAACGTATTTATGATTTAATATATTGAATGTTACCATGACTCTCATTTAACATTACAAGTTATAAAATTTAGAGCGATAATTACCTAGTGTAATTGTCGCTCTTTTTCTTTATTAATATTCATTACCTTGTGTTTAAAATGATAAAATATACCTTCTTATTTCTTTTACTCTCTTCTATGCTTTTTGTAGCTTGTTCTAATAATCAAAGTTCAAATGCTGAAATTGCCAAAACTGTTTCCGTAAAAGAATCTACTTCTACTACGCAGTCTACATCTCAGCGCGATACAACAGGTTTGCTGATCTTCGATACATTTGAAGAATTCGATTATTTACTCCACCAAGAAAATGATACCACTTACGTGATTAATTTTTGGGCAACTTGGTGTAAGCCTTGTGTGGCTGAACTACCCTATTTTGAAGAATTACATCAAAAGTATAAGAACCAAAAAGTAAAAGTGATTTTGGTTAGTTTAGATTTTAAAAAATCTTTAGACAAACACCTATATCCGTTTCTAAAAAAGAACCAATTACAATCTGAGGTTGTTCTATTGGCAGATTCAAAAACTAATAATTGGATAGATAAGGTAGAACCAACTTGGGATGGTGCTATTCCTGTTTCGATTATATATAAAGGTAAAAACCGAAAATTTATCGGCTCTGATGTTGAGAATTTTACAGAATTAGAAGATATTTTAAAATCAATTTTAAACCAATAATTTATATATCATGAAAAATATTTATGTATTAGCTTGCTTATACTTGGGAAGCCTACTATTTGTTGCTTGTAACAATGATTCTGCAACGACTTCTACATCAGCAGATAAAAAACAACCAAAAGCTATCAAAGTCGTTAATGAATCTCCTAAAAAAGAAGGTCTGAAGGTTGGAGACATTGCACCTGATTTTAAACTCAAAAATATTAACGGAAAAATAGTGTCCTTGGCAGACTACACCGATGCGAAAGGTTATATTGTTACATTCACTTGTAATCATTGCCCTTATGCAGTGATGTATGAAGATCGTTTAAATGCTTTACAGGCGAAATATGCTCCTATGGGTTATCCAATTGTTGCGATCAATCCAAATGATCCAGAAGTAAAACCAGCGGATAGTTTTGAAAATATGCAAATCCGAGCGAAGGAGAAAGGGTTTGAGTTTGCATATTTAATAGATGAAGGACAAAAGGTTTATCCTCAATATGGTGCAACCAAAACTCCACATGTCTTTTTATTAAACAAAGATCGTATGGTTAAGTATATTGGTGCAATTGACGATAATGCACAAGATGCCGAAGCTGTTGAGGTTAAGTTTGTAGAAAATGCGATTGCTAGTTTAGAAAAAGGGGAAAATCCTGACCCTAATTATACGAAAGCGATTGGATGCTCAATTAAGTCTAAAAAATAGATTTTAGTAGCTTTAATAAATAAACAGAAAAAGCCTTTTCCCGATGATTCAGGAAAAGGCTTTTTGTATTCGCAGCAAAATAAATCTTATTCCTCTGAATCAGCGTTAGCCTCCTCACTTGAATCAGTAGCTTCGGCATTCGGATTTTCACCCTCACCATCCCAAGTACTTTCATCCAGCTCCACCGATTCATCTTCATCCTCCCCTTCTTGAATCACTGCAATATCAGCAATAGAATCGTCGCTATCTAAGCGAATGACTCGCACCCCTTGTGTAGCCCGTCCCATTTGGCTAATATCACCAACACTCATACGAATCATAATTCCTGAAGCACAGGTAATCATAATATCGTTTTCTTCTGTAACCGCTTTTATGGCGGCAATCATTCCTGTTTTATCGGTTAATTGCATGGTTTTCACCCCTTTACCTCCTCGATTTGTACGTCGATATTCATCTGCACTTGTTCGCTTACCAGTACCTTTTTCAGAAATTGTCAAAATCGTAACATCTTCATCATTTGGATCAACACTGACCATTCCTACGACTGCATCATCGTCTGCCAATAAACGAATTCCTCGAACCCCCAAAGCTGTACGCCCCATCGGTCGAACGGCAGATTCAGGGAAACGAATAGCACGACCCATTTTGTTAGCAATGAAAATTTCATTTTCACCCGTTGTTAAACGTGCTTCTAATAATTGATCGCCTTCATTGATTCCAATAGCAACAATTCCGTTTGCTCTTGGACGTGAAAATGCAGAAATCGCTGTTTTCTTTATTAATCCTTTCTTCGTACAGAAGATGATAAAGTGATTATCCAAAAATTCTTGATCTTTCAAATCTTTCAAGACCACATAGGCTTTTATCTTATCATCTTTAGGGATAGATAAAATATTTTGAATCACACGACCACTCGATGTTTTCGTCGCTTCTGGTATTTCGTATACACGCAACCAATGACACTTTCCTTGTTCGGTAAATAACAATAAATAGTTATGCGTTGTAGCTATAAACAACTGATCTACTGCATCTTCGTTTCGTGTTTTAGTTCCTCTTGAACCACGACCACCACGAGCTTGTGAGCGATATTCATCTGTTTTCGTTCGCTTGATATAACCTAAATTAGAAATAGAAACGACTACTTCTTCATCAGGAATCATATCCTCAATACTAATATCACCATCAGCAAAAATTATATCCGTTCGACGTTCATCACCAAATTTCTCAAGAACTTCTCCTAATTCTTCTTTGATGATTTCCTTTCGTTTTCCTTCGTTCGATAAAATAAAACGGAAATGTTCAATACGTTTTTTCAATTCATCGTATTCCTCCTTAACTTTATCTCTTTCCAGACCAGTTAATTTAGACAAACGCATTTCCAAAATTGCTCTGGCTTGTGCTTCTGTTAAAACAAAACCTTCGGCTGGGATATTATCCTCTAATTGATCTTCAATTAGTGGACGGAATTGTGTCCAAAATTTATCAATATCATCAATAAATTCCCCTTTCATCAGGGCATTTCGAGCAATTTCAACCGTTTTAGAACCACGAATCAAGGCAATAACAGCATCTAAGTAATCTAGTGCGATTAACAAACCTGTCAAAATGTGCGCACGTTCTAAAGCCTTGTTTAGATCATACTGTGTTCGTCGCACGATAACCTCTAAACGGAATTTTATAAATTCCTGAATGAGTTGCTTAACGTTCAATAATTGCGGGCGACCATTCACCAATGCAATATTATTGACACCATAAGATGATTGAAGCGGTGAATATTTATATAACTGACTTAAAATGACATTTGCCATGGCATCTCTACGGACTTCAACCACGATACGCAGACCGTTTCGATCCGATTCGTCTCTTAAATCCGTAATTCCTTCAATTTTCTTTTCATTGGCTAATTCTGCCATTTTCACGATCAGGTTCGCTTTATTAACCTGATATGGAATTTCAGAGATAATGATGGTTTCCTTACCTGAGTTATCCGTCTGAATCTCTGCTTTTGCACGAACGACGATCCGACCCCGACCAGTCTCTAAGGCATCTTTAATGCCAGAATGCCCATAAATCGTACCACCAGTTGGAAAATCAGGCCCTTTGATAAATTCCATCAATTCTTCAATGGTAATTTCATCATTGTCTATTGTTGCAATAATACCGTTAATAACTTCAGTGATATTGTGCGGCAACATATTCGTGGCCATACCAACTGCAATACCAGATGCACCATTAATCAGTAGATTTGGTATTTTTGTAGGAAGTACCGTTGGTTCTTTTAGTGTATCATCAAAATTGAGACTAAAATCAACCGTATTTTTATTAATATCAGCGAGTATTTCGTCGCTTATTTTTTCCAAACGAGCCTCCGTATAACGCATAGCGGCAGGGCTATCACCATCCATCGAACCAAAGTTTCCTTGCCCGTCTACGAGTGGATACCGCAATGACCAATCTTGTGCCATCCGCACCATAGAATCATAAACAGACTGATCTCCGTGGGGGTGATACTTTCCTAAAACTTCCCCGACAATACGGGCAGACTTTTTGTGCGCTTTGTTATACGTTAGTCCTAATTCGTGCATTCCATACAGAACACGTCGGTGTACGGGTTTGAAACCATCTCTAACATCAGGAAGGGCTCTCGAAACGATAACGGACATAGAATAATCAATGTACGCTGACTTCATTTCTTCCTCAATATTGACAGGAATTATTCGTTGTGTCGAATCCATTTATTTATTTTTGATAACTAAATATTCAGTGTTTTCCAGTTTTTAATAGACTTATAATTCATCTTATTTTTTATCCATTTGCGTGTAATAAAACATAGAAATATACTGAATCAAAAAGACTGACAAAAATACGAAAAAAAAGGCATTTTTCAGCATATGTTAGTAATTTTTACAACACAAAAAACAGTTCTAACTTGACGAACAAGGTTATGTTTTTCAGTTAACTATACATTTATAACAAACATATAAATCAAAAGATATTGCCTTGATTGAACTAATTATTAAATAAGTGGATACAAATTTGTAAAATAAAATTTTCCAACAACTTCTTTCCTAAAAAAGGCGTAACAAAGCTAATTTCATTTTATATTGCGACACATTTCCAATTTTGTATTCAAATTCATACTACATGAAAAAAAATAGTAATACTCCGACACTAGTCAACAGCAAGGATGTTGGCGTTTCTGATCGTTTCGATGATGTTTATATGGATTATATTCCAAATGAAATATGTAGTGCAGAAAAAGATGGCAATTCTATACTTTTTAAGTCACAAAATAATATTCATCTTCAAGTAGAAATTTACACGCCGACCATGATTCGATTCAGGTATGCGCACAAAGGAAATTTTCAAGAGGATTTTTCTTATGCTATCAACCCTGATTTTGAAAAAATCGATACACCTGTTCAATTTGAAGAAAAAGATGATTATTTTCATATTTCAACGAATAAATTAAATTGTTCTGTACAAAAATCGAATTTAGGTGTCTCCATTTCGGATAAAGACGGAAATATACTATGTGCTGATAAATCGGGCTATAGTGCTAGACAGACCATTCACAAAGGTGTCATTAAAGTGGCTATTCAAAAAGAAAGTCCAAGTAATGAAATGTATTTTGGCTTAGGCGATAAAAGTTCTGCTTTAAATTTAAGGGGTCAGAATTGTGACAATTACAACACAGATGCTTTTGCTTATGGAGAAGGAAGTTACACGCTCTATCGTTCCATTCCATTTTATTACGGTCTGAATGAGGGAAAAGCTTACGGTATTTTCATGGATAATTCGTATCGTTCACACTTCGAGTTCGATATAAATAAAGACAACACCACAACTTTTTGGGCAGAAGGAGGAGAGATGAATTATTATTTTATCTATGGCCCAGAATTGATGTCTGTTAGTCAACAATATCATGAATTAACGGGTACAACTGCCCTTCCGTCGATGTGGTCTTTAGGGTTTCATCAATGTCGATGGAGTTATTATCCTGATGCTCGTGTGCGCCAACTGGCGGAAGATTTTAGGAAACATCAAATACCATGTGATGCTATTTATTTGGACATCGATTATATGGATGGCTACCGTTGTTTTACGGTTAATGAAAAAATATTTCCAGATTTAAAGGGCTTGGTTGCAGATATTAAAAAAGATGGTTTTAGCACCATTGTTATGATTGATCCTGGGATTATGGAAGATCCTAATTATTGGGTTTATCAAAGTGGCATTGAAAATGACGTGTTCTGCCGACGTTCAGATGGAACGCTTATGACAGGACCTGTTTGGCCAGAAAGCTGTGTGTTTCCAGACTTTACCAAACCAGAAGCTCGTTCTTGGTGGGAAAAACTATACGAGGAACTATACGGTAATGATAATATTGACGGATTTTGGAATGACATGAATGAACCTGCGGTATTCAAAGTCAATAATAAAACATTTCCAGATGATGTATTGCACCACTATGATGGTCATCCTACTAATCATCGTAAAGCACATAATATTTATGGCATGCAAATGTCAAAAGCTACCAAAGATGGTTTATTGAACATCAAACCTGCTGAACGTCCATTTGTATTGACTCGCGCCACTTTTTCTGGTGGTCAACGATATGCGGCAGTTTGGACGGGTGATAATGTGGCTACTTGGAAACATTTGATTATTGCTAATCGCCAAAGTCAGCGTTTGAGTATTTCAGGTTTTTCATTGGTGGGTTCTGATGTGGGTGGTTTTGTAGATCAACCAACAGGTGAATTGATGGCTCGATGGATTCAAATGGCCGTTTTTCATCCCTTATTTAGAATACATTCTATGGGTAATAATGCAGACGGTAGTGGTGCTGTGCTCGATAATATTATGGAATTGGATGCAGCAGATCGTAAAGATCAAGAACCATGGAGTTATGGTGAAAAATATACGGATATAAATAGAGAAGCTATTAACTTGCGATACAAATTATTGGCGTATTTATACACAGCGTTCTATGAGCAAGAAACACTCGGTTTACCCGTATTGCGTTCTATGGCATTTTATGACCAAACTGATGAGAAGGTCGTAAATAACGAACGAGAATTTATGTTTGGGAATGATATTTTAGTTAGTCCTGTAGTACGTCCAGGTGCAAAAACTCAAACTATTTATTTACCGAAAGGAGAATGGTTTGACTATTGGACAAATAAATTACTAATTGGTCAAAAATATACTCGCAAAGCCATTTCAGAAACACATATTCCATTCTTTGTAAAGGCTGGTTCGGTACTACCTTTGTATCCTGTTCGTCAGCATACTAAAGAAGCTGTTGAATATTTAGAACTCAATGTTTATACAGGTACGGGAGAAAGCACTTTATATGAAGATTCAGGAAACGGTTTTGAATATCAGAATGGGGCTTACCAAAAAATAATATTTAAGTCTGAATTATCAGAAAAAGAATTTATAGTTTCGACTATTAAAGAAGGAAACTTCAAACCAGATTATGATACTGTAAAGGTGAATATTATTGTAGCTAAAAATAAATATAAGACACTTACTATTGACGGACAAACCGTTGATTTTCAGGTAAATGATAATGTATTATCTTTTGAAACAAATGCAATGTTTAATGAATTGAAACTATCCTAACCAAAAACCAAATGAAGCACCTAAAATCTCAGTTGACATTACCTTGTGGTACAATTCTACAAAATAGAATTGCCAAATCTGCCATGTCAGAAAATTTGGGAACAGCAAAACATCAACCTACTAACACGCTGGTCAACGCCTACCGAGTTTGGGGCAAAGGTGAAGCGGGCCTACTGATTACCGGTAATATTATGATTGACAGCCGAGCCATTGGTGAAGCTCGAAATGTAGTTGTAGAAGATCGTTCAGATTTTGAGTTATTAAGAGAATGGGCAGCTACTACCAAAGGGACAAAAACGCAATTGTGGACTCAAATTAATCATCCTGGCCGTCAAGCATTGCCGATGATTAATAAGAAAATTGTTGCACCTTCAGCAGTTGAGATCAAAATTGGTGGACGTTCTTCGGCTACAGATAAAATTCCCATAGCGTTGACAGAACCTGAGATTTATGAAATCATAGATCGCTTCGCAAATACTGCTTTGATTTTGAAAGAAGCAGGGTTTGACGGTGTTCAAATACATGGTGCACATGGGTATTTGGTTAGTCAGTTTTTGTCGCCATATACAAATATTAGAACAGATCAATGGGGCGGTTCGATTGAAAATCGGGCTCGTTTTGTCTTGGAAGTTTATCGTAAAATGCGTGCTGTTTTAGGTGATGATTACCCGATTGGAATTAAGCTAAATTCAGCAGATTTCCAACGGGGTGGTTTTTCGGAATCTGATTCAATGGAAGTGATCAAAATGTTGAGTAGTGAAGGGATTGATTTAATTGAAATATCGGGTGGTTCGTATGAGTCTCCCGCTATGATGGGCGATGTTAAAAAAAGTACCCAAAAAAGGGAAGCCTATTTCATGGATTTTATAGAAAAAGCTAGAGATATTACTACTATACCATTGATGTTAACAGGTGGTTTCAGAACGGTAGAAGTCATGGAGACAGCTCTGGCATCCAATAAACTAGATGTTATTGGATTGGCTCGTCCTTTTGCTTTGTATCCTTATTTAGCAAAAGATATATTTACAAAAAAGGAAACGGTATTTAAAGCAATCAAACCAAGTTCAGGTGTGCAAGCGATAGATAATTTTGGGATAGAATTAATCTGGTACGAAGCTCAAATCAAGAGAATTGGACAAGGCAAAATACCGAAATTTAATTTGGGAGCTTTTTCAATATTTTTTAAATATGCTTGGAATTTGATGGCAAAAGCATTTAAAAACGGCTAATT
>JAHDFQ010000068.1 GCA_020628085.1 Saprospiraceae bacterium | reverse complement strand
ACCAGTCTTACGTTTACGAGATTTGACCTGATCGTTTCCAAAGCGGTAGCTTGCGCTAATCGTTGCCCTCCGAGAATCCCAACGACCACTACCTTCTGAAACTAAGCCATTAAATTCGGAAACACCATCCCAACCCGATTCAAAGAATAAATCACTTCCACTAATTCTTATATTCAAACGATCTTTTAAAAACTTGCGTTGTAAACCAACATTCAAACTCCAACTAGATTCATACTCAAAAACACCACCCCAGACACCTGGACCAGCGTAATATCCAGAAATTTCACCTGTTAATTTCCATGGAAGGGTAAACGTATGTTGTTGGTAAATACTATATGAAAAGACCTGAACATCAACCACACCTGCTTCACCATAGTCTGCTTGATTGTTGATATGCGAACCACTTAGATTAAAATAGGCATTCCATTTTTTAGTAAATTGAACAGGTAAACTAGCGTTAAAACTCAAAACTCGTTGTTCTGCAAGGTTTTCCCAAGAAATAAAACCAGCTCGAGGATCACTTTCATCGGGCCCAATCAAACGAGTAATTTGATCTTCGGTGATGCTGTAACCCAATTTGAAATTATAGCGATATTTCAGCGTATAGCCCAATTCAAAATTATTAACAATTTCAGGACTCAAAAACGGATTTCCCTTTTCAAAAGACAATTCACTCAACTGATTTCTAAACGGATTCAACACATTGTAATCAGGACGATTGATCCGTCGGCCATAATTGGCTGCAAAACTGTGCATGGGTTTGGGCGTCCAGGTCAATCCTAAACTCGGAAACCATTGCAAATATTCTAATTCTACAGGTGGTTCAATTTTACTCGTATCAAAAGCCACTAAATTTCCAGTTGCATCGGTACTTTCCATCCGAAGGCCAGCCGAAAAATTCCATTTATCATCAATCGGACGGGCATAGCTGACGTAACCCGCATACACATTTTCATCATAATCAAATTGATTCGAATTCAAATTATTTAATATTCGATCACCTTCTGCACCATTATAGAACAAAAATGTATTATCCGATTGTACACTACTAATTTTTGTACCAATACCAAATTGTCCACCCATGACAGCTTGTTCGTAATCTACTTTTGCTGTGTAAATAGAAATGTCGGTTGGCGTGTCAAATGAATTGATGTTTTCGGTTAGTAGGGTTGTTAGAGTAGGGTCGAAGTAGCGATTGGGTTGAAAACGCTCACTATCGTTGTTATAAATACCATAATCCAAGTCAATATTTAAGTTTTGACCTTTATCTATTTCATAACGATAATTAATATTAAATGTATTTTGAGTACGACGATTTTCAGAACGGTTATCTGAAATTAGGACACTATCAATCTGATTTAGATTCATAGTATCAGAAATCTCAGTCGTATTTAAAGCCGTATTTACCGCATTTGAGACACCGCCGCTTACCAAGAAACCTAAAATATGTTTTTTACCTAAAAAGAAATCTGAACCCAATCTAAAGTTTGGACTTTGGCTGTCATCCAACATATCATTATCCTCATTTAAAAAAAACTCATTTTGAAAACTTCGGAATTCCATCTCGTTGTAATTTAATTGGTCATTGTAACCAATTGTTCCGAAAGTATTGAAACGTTTATTTCGATAATTAGCAGAAGCATTCAAATTATACCTTGGATGTCGACCTTGACTAAACGTACCACTTACAGAACCATTAGAACCCATGTTTTTATCCCGTTTCAATCGAATATCAATGATACCTGCATTGCCTTCTGCTTCATATTTTGCCCCTGGGTTGGTGATAATATCAATTCGATCAATTTGTTCTGCGGGTAGATTTTGTAAATAATTACTTAAATCATCACCCGAAAGCGGTAAACGTTTACCATCCACATATATCATCACTCCAGATCGGCTTAATACGCTAATATTATCGTTATTATCAACGGTTACACTTGGAGCTTTTCGCAATAAGGAAATCGCATTTTCTCCAACGCTGTTGATCGTTCCTTCGACATTAAAAACCGTTCGATCAGGTTTCACTTCTACCAAAGCGCGTGTAGCCGTAACTGTGACCTCATCTAACCGAATTTCAGATTCGCCAAATGCCAACACACCCAAATCTAGTTGCTCATTGGCAGTCAATTCAATATCAGTTTTCGTCAAGTCTGAAAAACCAATTAAACTTGCTTGCAAAAAATAATTGCCTGCATCAATGTTGCGTATTTTAAAAATACCCAATTCATCTGTCGTTTCTACCTTCACAATCGTGCTATCAGCACTACTGTACAATGCAACATTAGCAAATTCAACCGCAGCACCTACAGGGTCTTGCAATACACCTTGGATAGTGGTTTGAGCATTAGAATAGAAAAAAGAGGAAATAAGTAAAATTGTAATTATTGATCTCATATAAAATGGTTTTTGAAGTTCGATTGAATCAAAAGTTTGATTAGATGGCGTATTTAAAGATGCCTATATTAGTTTTTGGTTGCTTAAACAATCACAAATTTAGTAGGTTTATGATGAGGGGCTTCATAATAGAGACAAGCGTATCAATATATTCGATAAAGTAATATTCTAAATAAGATCAATACTTTTTTGGTAGCATGTAGAAATATCGACATCTTAATTTCTTTTCATTTGGGTACTATTTAGTTGGCGATAATTTGTAGATTTGATGAAGAAAATATTTTTTATGACTCCAAATATTGAATCTCTTTGTGAACAACCTATTTTCACAAGAATTTTTAAGGAATATGCTAAAACACTTCATAATTACTTATACTATAAAACTGGAAATACTGGATTATCAGAAGATTTGACCCAAGAAGCATTTACTAAATTATGGCAAAATTGTGCAGCAGTACTACCTGAAAAGGCAAAAGGATATGTTTTTAAAATTGCCAATAATTTATTAATTAATCAGTTTAAACATAATAAAGTTGTACTTAAATTTCAAAGTATCCCTACTTCCGACCGATCCAACGAAAGTCCAGAATATTTATTAGAAGAAAAAGAATTTAAACAACAACTGGAAAAAGCTATTAGTGCCTTACCCGAAAAACAGCGCGTTGTATTTTTGATGAGTCGCATCGAAAAGAAAACGTATCAAGAAATAGCTTCTTTTTTAGGGATAAGTAAACAAGCTGTCGAAAAACGAATGTATAAAGCTTTAGATCAATTGAGACAATTGTCCAACCAAATAAGATAAAGAATTACTCAAAAGGTGATGATAAAAGATTAAGAATCATGCGAAGAATACTATACTTTTTTTTAATTCCAATATTACTTTTTTCTTGCAACCAATCGACAACTAAAACGGTCGAAAATCCTGCTTTTGAATTATTAGATTCTAAACAAACAGGAATTTCATTTAACAATCAAGTTGAAATAGGGGAAGAGTTGAATATTTTCAACTACATGTATTTTTACAACGGCGGTGGAGTAGGTGCTGGCGATTTCAACAATGATGGATTAGCTGATCTTTTCTTTACAGCGAATTTGGGTGATAATGAATTATACCTAAATAAAGGCAATATGCAGTTTGATGAAGCCACCGAAGCTGCTGGAATTACACAAGATGGTGGCTGGTCAACGGGTGTTTCTGTAGTAGATATTAATAATGACGGATTATTGGATATTTACGTGAGTCAGGTTGGAGATTTCAAAACGATAAAAGGTAAAAATCAATTATTTGTTTGTCAAAAAATATCAGATGATGGTGTTCCAATTTACGAAGATGAAGCAGCTCAATATGGTCTAGATATGATTGGTTTTTGTACGCAAGCTGCTTTTTTTGATTATGATTTGGATGGAGATTTAGACCTGTATCAAATGAATCATTCACTTCATGCCAACGGAACATTTGGACAACGAGCTGTTTTTCAAGGAAAGTATGATGAACTGACAGGCGATAAAATCTTCCGAAACGACAATGGAACGTTCACCAATGTAACCAAAGAGTCTGGAATCAATAGCTGGGTGATTGGTTATGGATTAGGACTGGCGGTTGGTGATATTAATCTCGACGGTTATCCTGATGTATATATAGGCAACGATTTTCATGAAAACGACTACTTATATATCAACCAAAAAGATGGAACATTTAAAGAGCAACTAACAGATCAAATGATGCACACGAGTCGCTTTTCGATGGGTGTGGATATTGGAGATTTAAATAATGATGCGCAATCTGATATTATTTCTTTGGATATGTTACCCTACGATCCGTATATATTAAAAAAGTCGGAAGGAGAGGATGCTTATGGTACATTTCAGTTTAAATTGGGTTATGGATACAATCATCAATATGCTAAAAATGCCCTCCAAGTGAACAACGGAAATGGAACATTTTCAGAAGTAGCCATGTTCGGTGGCGTACATGCCACTGATTGGTCTTGGGCCTCGCTTTTGGTCGATTTTGATAACGACGGTCAAAAAGATATGTTTATTTCTAATGGTATTCCCAAACGAATGAATGATATTGATTATATCAATTTCGTAACGGATTCTGATTTTCAGTGGAAATCTAAAATGGATGAATTAGAGAAACGTGATCTAATGATGATTCAAAAAATTCCAGAAATCAAACTTCCGAATCAGTTTTTTAGAAATAAAGGACAGTTTCAGTTTGATAATTTAGAAAACCAGATTTCTAATGATAAACCTAGCTTCTCTAATGGTGCAATTTACGCCGATCTAGATAATGATGGAGATTTGGATATTGTGACTAATAATGTCAATGCACCTGCTTTTATCTATGAAAATAAGTTTGGTGTAAGCGATCAAAACCAATCTATTCAGTTGACTTTAAATGGAACAGATAAAAATAAACAAGCTATTGGTTCTAAAGTCGTTGTCCGCCGAAAAGATGGTTCAACTCAGTTGTTAGAGCATTTTCCAACGCGTGGCTTTCAATCGAGTATGAATATCCCGTTGTCTATTGGATTAGGTGATGTACAAGAAGTTGATAAAATTGAATTGATCTGGCCCGATAACACGGTTCAAACCCTTCAAAATTGGCAAGGTAAAAAGCAAATGGAATTAACCTACCAATCTGATTTGCCAGCATTCGATTATCAAACATTAAGTAAAAACTACCCCAAAAGTTATCCCGTCAACGATCGAACTGCCGAAACAAATTTAGATTTTACACACAAAGAAAATCCGTTTGTAGAATTTAATCGGGAACCTTTGATTCCTCACTCTACTTCAACCGACGGTCCTGCTTTAGCAGTTGGCGATTTAAATAATGATGGAAAAGAAGACTTGTTTTTTGGTTCATCTAAACGAAAACGCAGTCAAGTATTCCTACGAAAAAATGGAAAATTTGAATTGACGGATCAGCCTGTTTTGGTTCAAGATAGCACCTACGAACACGTAGACGCGGTGATAGTAGATGTGAATAATGATGGAAATTTAGATGTCGTAGTTGCTACAGGTGGAAACGAATATTCACAAAAGAGTAAATATTTAGAACAGCTCATTTATTTAAATGATGGAACAGGACAGTTGTCGAAATATGAAAATGCGATTCCAGATATTCGCCTCACTGCTTCGAGTGTGGCAGCATATGATTTTACAGGCGATGGATTTATAGACTTATTTTTTGGAGGTCGGGCCGTTCCGTCTGCTTACGGTGAAACACCAAAATCGTATTTATTAAAGAATGATGGAACTGGAAAATTCCAAGATGTTACGGCAGATTATAGTACAGATTTATCTAAAATTGGTTTTGTTCAACATGCCACTTGGACGGATTTAAATCAGGACAAACAATTAGATTTGGTATTAGCATTAGAGTGGGGTAGTGTGGTGGCTTTTATGAATAATGGAAATGCCTTTAATAAAACAATATTAACGGATCGAATAGGTTGGTGGAATTTTACAACACCTTACGATTTTGATAATGATGGTGACATAGATTTGATCGCAGGTAATTTAGGGTACAACAGTCGCCTAAAAGCCTCGGATGAAGAGCCGATTCGGATGTATTATGCAGATATGGACGGCAATGGAAAAAGAGAGCAAATTCTAACGTATTATTTACAAGGTCGAGAAGTTCCTTTTTCCAATAAAATGGAATTACAAAGTCAAATGCCTGTTTTGAAAAAGACCTATTTGAAGGCGGATGATTTTGCAAAAGCCAGTTTAGGAGATTTATTCGGTCAAGAAAAACTTCAAAAAGCGACAACTTTAGAAGTTAACGATTTTAGCAATGTTATTTTGGTGAACAACGGAGATGGAACATTCGAAACCAAACCTTTACCGCTCAATGCACAGTGGACGAGCTATAAAACTGCTATTGTTTTAGATGCCAATGGCGATGATAAAATGGATGTTATGTTGGGTGGTAATTATTACAATAATAACATTCAAATGGGTCGATTGGATGCTGATTATGGAACGCTACTCATCAATAAAGGTAATAATGATTTTGAGGTAAGTCCACTCAATGGAGTCTCTATAAAAGGACAGATTAGGCGTATTAAAGCCATCGACATCAATGGAGAAATTAATTATGTGATTGCTCGTAATAACGATACTGCTAAGATCATTGAGTTTGAAAAAACCATACAGTAAAAAGACTATTGTACTCAATGAGTGATAGTATTTTAAATTGGAAAAGATGCCGATTATCGTTCAAATGGATATTTTAAATCAATTATTGATCTGATGGCATCTGTTATTTGCAATATATCAAGACTATTTTGATGCGTCCAGTGTATACTTTCTATTTGTTCGTTTTGAATACATTTATGACATTCTAGAATTTCATGGACGTAGCCTTTTCCTAATTTTGGAATGTTTACTTTATTTTCTGACAATGGTGGATGTCCCCCTTTTATTAAACTATATGAAGTTGCTTCATGCCAGCGTGGATGAAGCACCAGCCGTCCATCCGTTCCATATATTGTAGAGGACATATCGGAGTGCGTATGAAAACCACAAGAAAGCTGAGCGAGTCCTGTTTTATAAGTAAAATGAATAGCGAGTTGTACGTCTGTTCCTGTATCTGCTTTAATTGCCGTTGCTTGAATCTTATCGGGCATTCCGAAAACAGAATATGCTAAAAAAATTGGATACACACCAACATCCAATAAAGATCCACCGGCTAAATCCATTGAAAACAACCGACTTGTGGGATCAACAGCTCTGTAAAAAGAAAAATTGGATTGCACTTCATTGACTTGTCCAATCGCTCCATTTTTAACCAGTGAAAGCACCTTTTGAATCGTTGGATTAAATCTTGACCAGAACGCTTCCATCAAAAAAACTTGCTGTTGTTTGGCAACTGCTACCATTTTTTCTACGTCTTTTCGATTGACTGCCATCGGTTTCTCACAAAGTACAGGTTTGCCTTTTTTCATGGCTTCAATTGCCCAATGTGTATGAGAATCATGTGGTGTAGCAATATAAACTATATCTACATCAGGGTCATCAAATAAATCCTGATAAGAACCATAAGCTGTTGGATGATGATACTGGTTTGCAAATTCAATAGCTTTTTCTTTATTGCGAGAAGCAACCGCTGTTAAATGAGCATCATCTACTAAAAGTAAGTCTTTTACAAAATGATGTGCTATTTTACCCAAACCAACAATTCCCCAATTTATTTTTTGTTTCTTCATGACAATTTTCTATTTCAAGCGATTTCGGTTGTCTTGTTGACCAGGAATGGTATCTAGGAGATTTCGCATTTCTTCTACATTATCCGTTAGCTTAGAAATATGCCATTCTAAGTTTTTACGATGAAATTCTTCTTGTTTTAGTTTTATAAATTCCTTATTGAGATATACCTTAAATTCGGGACTGATCCAATAACAGAAATCCAAAGCAATTTCTTGATGCGCAAAAGTGCCCCCATATCGACCAGATTTAGACGTCATTCCGATGGCTTCGGTGGTTTCAATCCATTTTTGTGGTGAAATAATAAACCGATTATCTGTTGATTGGATAATAAAGTCATCCAAATGGATGACTTTAAAATTAGGGTTGTGGACTTTCTCCCAAGTGCTTAAATAACGAAGTGTGTTCGCATTCTTCATCCAGTTTTGAATCGTATTGGCTGGTTTGGCTTCACTTGCTTTTTTGGCAATATCCGTCAAAGAAACATAATCTTTTTCATGAATGGACTCTATTCGAATTTGTAGACCTTGCACCTCAATTTTCTTTTTCATAACGTTCTAACTTATGTCGATATACATATTTGATGTAAAAAAAACCCATCAAACGCTCATTTTAATGTTATAATTAGTCAAATTAAACAAAAAAGATTCAAAAAATGTGTTCGTTTAAAAACTTGTTCAGAAATTAGCACATTATATTAAAAAAAGAAGAATTTTTATGAGAAATACACTATTATATATGGTATTGATTTTAGCCATAGCTAGTTGTGAAACACCGAACCCCAATTTTCAAGAAGATGCTCGTCAAGCCGATTACTTACATCGCTCTATGAAGCAGTTAACAGATGTCATTGTACATGATATTTTTTCTCCACCCGTAGCAAGTCGTATTTATGCTTATGCCAGCATAGCGGCTTACGAAACCCTTCAAGTGGAAAAAGATAATTACAAAGCTTTAGCTGGACAGTTGACTGATCTTATGCCTGCTCCCGAACCTTCAAAAGACGGGGAGTATTGCTATCCTGTTGCTGCCACACACGCATTTTTAACCGTAGGAAAAGCATTAATTTTTTCAGAAGCTAAAATGGAGGCTTTTCAAACTCAAATTCAAGAAGAATGGAAAGCTTTAAATATGCCTTCCAAAACGTATCAAAATTCTTTAAGATATGGAGAACAAATGGCAGAACATATTTTAGCTTGGGCCAATCAAGATAACTATAAGGAAACACGTACGTTTCCGAAATATAGTATTCCCGAAGAAGAAGATAAATGGAAACCCACACCACCAGATTACATGGATGGTATAGAACCGCATTGGAATAAAATTCGACCATTTGTGATTAAGTCCGCGGAACAGTTTTCTCCACCACCACCAACGCCTTTTGATATGAATAAGGAAAGCCAATTCTATAAAGAGTTGATGGAAGTTTATCATGCTTTAGATGCAGAAGATAAAGAAGATCGAGTGGCAATTGCGAGTTTTTGGGATTGTAACCCCTATGTTTCGCATCATAAAGGACATGTGAAATTTGCGACTAAAAAAATAACGCCTGGTGGTCATTGGATTGGAATTACAGCAGTAGCCTGTAAACAAAAGGATTTGAGTTTAATGCAAACAGCAGAAGCTTACACTAGAGTTGCGATTGCATTAGCAGATGGTTTTATTAGTTGTTGGGATGAAAAATATCGTTCCAAATTAATCCGACCAGAAACGGTTATCAATGAATATTTAGATGAAAATTGGATGCCTGCATTACAAACACCTCCTTTCCCAGAATATACTAGTGGACATAGTGTCATATCTCGTGCTGCTGCCGTTACTTTAACGGATTTTCTAGGTGATAATTTTGCTTTTAAAGATACAGTTGAAGAAGAATATGGACTGCCTGTTCGTTCCTATACTTCTTTTTTGCAAGCATCTGAAGAAGCAGCTATTAGTCGTTTATATGGAGGAATCCACTATCGTCCGGCTATTGATTATGGCGTAGAACAAGGCGAGGAAGTTGGTAAATATATTGTCGCTAATCTAAAAACATCAAGCTAATTGATAATCAATTAGGTTCGTATATGTATCGGGTTACTTTTTTCAAATGATTTTTTGACGAATGAATAGATTTGTTTTGTACTAATCTGCACGGGAGTGGTCGAGTTTTACCGACGAACTACTTATACCATCATCTTTTATATTGTATCGAATTATGAAAATTTGAAACGACCATCATATTTGATACAATACACCTTACAGTTTAGTCAAGAAATTCTAACGATGTAAAGTAGACTAGATTTTTGACACAACTATAATCCTAATTTTGATTTTTGATACAAACGATTTAAAAAATATAATTTTGTTTTGTCGTATTTTGACGGATTTATACTAAATAAATAGACTTAGTGTTAAAAAGACAAAAAGACCCTTGCATAATTAATATAAAGGTATATATTTGTAAAGAAATAGGTGAAATAGGTTTAGTTCAGTAAATGAATAAAGACAATTATGTTTTATTCTGTGCTAAATTGAACCGTTCCTTTATCAAGAATCAATTTTTTTAAAACATAAATTTAGTATGAAACTTTTAAATCTTCAATTAACATTGGCTCTGTTTATGAGCATGTTTTTAATTACATCTTGTGGTAGTGATGATGACGTTACGCCCTCTGGACTCATCGCAAGTTTTCAGGCTGAACCAAGTACAGATAACTTCGCTACTATAATTTTTACAAACTTTTCTACAGATGCAACTTCGTATGCTTGGGATTTTGGTGATGGTAATTCATCAACAGAAGAAAGTCCAACACATACATATGCGGCAGGAGGTGATTACAACGTTACATTAACAGCCTCGAACGCTGATGATTCAGCAACATTCTCTCGAACCATTACGATTACTGACCCAAATCAGGCATCAAAACTATTAACGGGAGAAACTTCTAAAACATGGAAATTATTCCGTGAAGGAACATCTATGTCTGTAGGGCCAGATGCTTCAAATCCCGCAGGTTTTTGGCCTGGCTTGACGAATGATGGTTCTCGTCCATGTTTGTATGAACAGGAGTTTACATTTAGTGCAGATGGTACTTATACTTTTGATGATAAAGGTATGTTTTGGGGTGAATCTGGAGTTTGGAATGATACAGATGTATTTGAAACTTGTTTTGAACCAACGGCAGCTAATATGACAAATGCTTCAGGTGCAGATTTATCCGCTTGGGGTTCAGGTACACATTCATTTACTTATGATCCTTCGTCAGGTGATTTAACCCTAATCGGTGAAGGTGCTTGGATTGGTATTCCTAAATTAGGAACAACAGGTGAGAACGTAACACCTGCATCATCTGTTAGTACTAAAATAACCATCACAGAAGCAGTAGGTTATGATTTAATGTTCGTCGAATTTATTTATGATGGTGTATATTGGCCAATATATTATGCTAGTTACAGCGATGCAAGTTTAGAGCCTGCCTTAGTAACGGAAGAAATGGAATTTGGAGAGGACTTACCAGATATTTCACCGGCGGAATTATCACATACTTTTGAATCTACAGATGGAAATGTGTTAATTGATACTATTATGTCTGGTTCATTTATTGAGTATGGTGCAGATGATCCTACAGACGCTGATGCAGCAAAAGTTGGAAAATTCTTCCGAATCGCAGATGTACAATTCCAAGAATTACAGTTCCAAACAAGTCCTGATAAAAATGACATTAACTTTGAAAATATTACCACTGTTTCTATGGACGTCTATCTTCCAAGTTCTAACGATTATTCAACTACCTTAACAAAAGGAGTTATTATCGGATTAGGAGACAGAAGCCAAACAGAACAATGGTGGACAGATAATATCGAATTCATTAATGATGGGGCAAATATTGAGTTAGATACTTGGACAACGTTGACTTATGACATAAGTATGCCCTCTTTTTCTGCATCTGGTTCAACACCATTAGATAGAAATGACTTAGATATGATTTACCTAAATATTGGTGGTAGTGGACATGGAGCTGGTGGTGAGTTTTTTGTAAGAAATCTTACATTTAATTAAAATTAGACATAATACAGTAGAATAGATAAACTATATTGTTCATTGTCAAGTTTCCTATTCTAACTATACTACAATCAGGTGTACGCTTCTGCTTTCACCTGATTGTATTTTCCTTCTTAAACTTCCCCGAAATAATTCAAAAGCATGATTTCTTTAAAATACTTTAATTTATTTCTCTTCTTATTACTTTCAGTTTCAGCATGTTCGGATGATGACAATATGTCTACTGAAATGATGGGTGATCCTAGCAATTTGTCGATTACAGTTGATGTTGCCGATGATGATAGTGGAAATGTTGTTGTAACAGCTACAGCAGACAATGCTACTCAATATTGGTTTTATATGGGAGACGGAACAGATGATCCTTTTGTGAATACAACGGGTGTTTATGAACATACGTACGAGACATTAGGTACCTACCTAATTGAAGTCCGTGCATATGGTTCTTCGGGTCGATTTATCAAAGCTTCCCAACAAGTTGCTGTTCAATCTGGCGATCCTGTAGCAGTAGGAGAAGGATACGTATCTCCGTTGGAATATGAGGGGATGGAATTAGTATGGAATGATGAATTTGAAGGTAGTTTTCTAAACACAAGCAACTGGACGTTTGAAGAAGGTGGCTGGGGCTGGGGTAATCAAGAATCTCAATATTATACACCAAATAATGCAACTATAGGTGGAGGAGTTTTAACGATCGAAGCTAGAAAAGAAAATTACGAAGGAAGCGAGTACACATCATCAAGAATTATTTCTCAAGACAAACAATCTTTCCAATATGGGCGGGTTGATTTTCGTGCTAAGTTACCACAAGGACAAGGTATTTGGCCTGCCTTATGGATGCTAGGCGATAATTTTGCGACTAGTGGTTGGCCACGATGTGGTGAAATTGATATCATGGAAATGATCGGTGGTTCAGGAAGAGAAAATACCGTTCACGGAACATGCCATTGGTTTGTAGATGGTGAGTGTAATAATGGACATTGCTCAGAAGGTAAAGGAACTACTCTGAATTCAGGTACTTTTTCCGATGAATTTCATGTGTTCTCGATCATTTGGGATGAAAATCAAATTGAATTTTTGGTGAATAATGTACCCTATAATACGTTCAGTATCGTAGATGCTACTCGATCAGAATTTAGAGGAAAATTCTTTTTTATTATGAATGTGGCAGTCGGTGGAGTATGGCCAGGTTATCCTGATGATAGCACTGTTTTTCCTCAACAAATGCAAGTAGATTATGTACGTGTTTTTCAAGAAATTTAATAACTAGCAAGTATTCAACGACACAAAAACGACTTTTAAAGAATCATACACCCTTCATTTTGATGTATTTTTAATAATGAAACTGTTTATTTATATCTCTAAGTTCATAGAACTTAGAGATATAAAATCAGCGATAACCAACGCTTCATATGAATAATAATTTACAAAATAAAATATTAAGTTTTTTGCTGTTGATGATGACAGCATCACTATCCTTCGGACAAACACTTCCAGTCACAGGAGTTGTCGAAGATAGTGAAAATGGCGAACCACTTATTGGTGCAACCATTTTAGTAAGGGGAACGGGTAGTGGAACAGTGACTGATTTTGATGGAACGTTTGAAGTACAAGCCAATCCTGCCACAGATACACTTGAAATTTCCTATACGGGTTATGAAGATTTGTTATTTCCACTAGACGGATTAGCGCAAGTCAATATTAAGTTAGGTATTGCTAGTAACCAACTAGATGAAGTTATTGTAGTTGGATACGGTACTCAAAAGAAAAGAGAAGTGACGGGTTCAACCGCAAGAGTCTCTGCTGAAGAAATCAAAGCCACGCCAATTCTTCGTGTAGAACAAGCATTACAAGGACGTACCGCTGGTGTTCAAGTCACCAATCTTTCAGGGCAACCTGGAGAAGAACCAACCGTTCGTATTCGTGGTATTGGAACAACGGGTAATTCAAAACCACTTTACATTGTAGACGGAATGCCTGTAGCTGGAATTGATTACCTAAATCCTGGAGATATTGAATCATTAGATGTTCTTAAAGATGCTTCCACGGCAGGTATTTATGGTACTCGTGGAGCAAATGGTGTGGTATTAATTACTACAAAAAAAGGGGCACAAGGTAAAATGAATGTGACCTATGAAACTTATTACGGTATTCAAAATCCTGTCAATACCCTAGATATGCTTAATGCAGATCAATATAGATTATTGATGAATGAAGGGGCTAGAAACGCAGGTCAGCCAGAACGATTTGATTTAAACGAAATTCCTCCTCACAATACGGATTGGCAAGATGCTATTTTTGTAGATAACGCACCTATGCTAAACCATCAATTATCCTTTAATGGAGGTAATAAGAAGTCAAACTTTGCCTCTTCTTTGTCTTATTTTTCGCAGGAAGGGATCATTGGTGGAGAACGTTCTAAATTTGATCGTTACACAGGAAGATTAAATTCAACACACGAGGTAACACCTTGGTTACGAATGGGAAATAACTTAGCTTATACGCATTTAAAGCGAAGAGGAATTGGGAGTAATACTTCATTTAATGGAGTCTATAGCAGTGCTTTAAATATGGATCCATTGACACCTGTTTTTGAAACGGATCCAGTCACCTTATCTCAAACGCCGTTTTCAACTGAACCAGTTGTAACAGATAGAGAAGGCAATATTTATGGTATCTCACAAAATGTAGACGGAGAGGTGGTTAATCCATTAGCCTTGTTAGAAACGACAACAGGAGAAACACGCAAAGATCAAATTGTAGGAAATATTTATGTGGAATTAGAACCTATCAAAGGACTAAAATTAAGAAGCAGTGGAGGTATTGATTTCGCTTATTTATTAGACGATGGTTACCGTCCTTTATTTTACCTAAATGGTGCACAATTAAATATTGATGAAACTTCTGTAAGCAAAAATATCCAGCGCTTTTACACTTGGCAAATAGAGAATACGATTTCTTATGAAAAAGAATTTGGTCAACATAAGGTCACGGGTTTAGTAGGAACTACAGCTTTAGAATTTGATTATGAAAACTTATTTGGATTTAATACGGATGTTCCAACCTTTGATCCAGATAATGTCTATTTAAATTTAGCTACGGATACAATGTGGATGGCAAATGGTGGCTATGATGATGACGCTCTGCTCTCATATTTTGGGCGAGTTAATTACAGTTTTAACAATAAATATACAGTATCTGCTTTGATTAGAAGAGATGGTTCGTCTAAGTTTGGAGCGAACAACCGATATGCTACTTTCGGTTCAATTGGAGCAACTTGGGTGTTGAGCGAAGAACCATTTATACAAAATATTGCTTGGATTGATGCTTTACAACTGCGTGGTTCTTGGGGAACAAATGGTAATGAAAGTATTCCTGGCGGACAATCCGAAGCGCCCGTTGAGCAATTTGGTGGTTATACCTTTGGAAGTGGACGGTCAATAGGAGCCTATCCTGCCTACCTTCCAAATGAAGATATTGCATGGGAGGAATCAGAACAATTTAATATCGGATTTGATCTAGGTTTATTCAACAATAAGTTACAAGTTGTTAGTGATTTTTATAGTAAATCAACGAATGGACTGTTAGAACGAATACCAATTCCTGGTCACGTAGGTAATATTGGAGCTTTTGCTAATGTAGGTTCAGTACGAAATCGTGGGGTGGAATTAGCCGTAAGTTGGAGAGAGAAAGTAGGTAAGGTGCGTTATGAGATAGGTTTAAATGGAGCATATAATCAAAATGAAATGACCTTTATTGGAAATGCTGAAAAAGTATTGGTTGGTGCAAGTTGGGCAATTGCAGGACCAGTAACTCGATCTGAAGAAGGCTTCCCAATTGCTTATTTCTGGGGATATGAAACCAATGGAATCTTCCAAAACGAAAATGAAGTTTTTCAACATATCAATCAGCAAGGAGAAGTATTGCAGCCATCGGCAGTACCCGGAGATGTTCGATTTGTTGACAAAAACCAAGACGGTGTAATTGATGATGCGGATCGTACTTTCCTTGGAAATCCTAATCCAGATTTTACATTAGGGTTTAATGCATCCATTGATTATGCAAATTTTGATTTTTCTATGTTTTTCCAAGGTCAAATTGGAAATGAAGTATTTAATGGAACTCAACGCCAAGATTTAGAATTTACGAATCGTACAACGGATGCACTAGATCGATGGACAGGTGAAGGGACTTCCAACTCTACGCCTCGTTTTGTTTTTGCTGTTAGTGATAACAATAATAATTATCGCATTTCTGATTTATATATTGAAGACGGATCATTTGTCCGCTTGAGAAATATTCAATTGGGTTATACCTTTCCTAAAGGATTCTTAGATAAAATTAAAGCTGAGCAATGGCGTATTTATGTATCGGCGGAAAACGTATTTACTTTGACTAATTATACAGGTGTTGACCCAGAAATTGGAGCAGCTAGTTCTTTTGATGTTGGAATTGATAGAGGGGTTTATCCTCCTGCAAGAACCATCAGAGTGGGTACGGCATTGACCTTTTAAATAAAGTAAGCAAACAAAACAACAAATTACAAACCAATCATTTGAAAATAGACGTAGTTTTAATTGAATGATATAAAGATAATTAATTATGAAAAATAAAATATTAATTTGGGGATGTGTTCTGGTTGCTTTAGTCTTCACCTCTTGTGGAGAAGACTTTTTAGATCGACCAGTGAGAGATAGTATTACCACAGAAAATTTTTATCAAACGGAAGAAGATGCACAACAGGCTTTGGTCGCCGTATATGACGCATTAGGATTTCAATCTTCCCCAGGGGTTTCTTGGTCACCATTTCTAACCGTATCAGATGTTTTGTCCGATGATGCTATTGCAGGTGGGGCAGACGCTAATGATGGTTTCTTACAAAATCAAATGGATAAATTTAGTGCCCAGCCAGAAAATGTAATTTTAAATTCTATATGGTTGCGTAACTATACAGGAATTTACCGTGCAAATGTATTTCTAGAAATAATTGATGGTATTGATGCTTCGCAAGAATTTAAAACAAGAACCATTGCAGAAGCTAAGTTTTTAAGAGCTTATTTTCACTTAGAGTTAGTGCGCTTTTTTGAAAATATTCCTTTGATGACATTTACTGTAACCGCACCGTCGGAATACGATCAACCTCAAGCTGAACCAAGTGCTGTTTACAATCAAATTGCTAAAGATTTAGTGGAAGCTATTGAGGATCTACCAGAAACGATCAGCGCTTCTGAACAAGGTCGTATCTCTAAATGGGCCGCAGAGGGTTTATTGGCTCGTGCCTATCTATTTTACAATGGTGTCTATGGTGATGACATGAATGTAGATGGAACTTCAATCAACCGTTCAGTTGTCTTGAATTATTTAGAAGATTTAATCAATAATGGTGGATTTTCATTATTGGATAATTATAATGATAATTTTAGAAAGACCTCAGAATTTAGTTCAGAATCTGTCTTTGAAATTTCATATAACGATAGTCCAGTTTGGTGGGATTGGGGTTTTGCTCGTGGTGCAGAAGGAAACCTAGCTGCTCAAATGCAAGGGCCAAGAGTAACCGATTCTAATAATTGGAGTAGAGGATGGAGTTTTGCACCAGTTAGTTTTGAGTTATACTCAGCTTTAGAAAATGACCCAAGACTTTCTACTACTATTGTCACACAAGATGAGTTAGATGGCACCCTAATTAAAGGATACCAGCATACAGGATATTATTCTCGTAAGTATACTTCTGATGCAGAACACAGAGGAAGTGGCGGGCAGTTTGAAATGAACCGTACGGTAAATTATCGAGTGATTCGCTTTTCTGACGTATTGTTGATGGCAGCAGAACTAGGAAGTCCAAGCGCACAGACTTACTTAGATATGGTTCGGGAAAGGGTTGGTTTACCAAGTATTCCAGCGACAACTGAAAATATTTTTAATGAGCGTCGTTTAGAGTTGGCATTGGAAGGTATTCGTTATTTTGATGTCATTCGAAGAGGAGTATCAACAGCAACTGCTGAATTATCCTCCAATGGTGTACGCGGCCCATTCTATGAAGGTCAGCAACAATTGTTTGATACACAGTTTAATTCAAATACCAGAGGTTTCTTACCTATTCCACAGGTACAAATTGATCTTTCTGCTGGAACATTTCAACAGAACGCTGGCTATTAGAAAATAGAAAACTTAAGATATATTTTTAAAAAGGCTTTCTCGTGACAGAGAAAGCCTTTTGTCATTGAACGGATTTAAGAATTCTAATACAAAATATAAACTTATCAATCTATAAAACGCTTTACTCTTTATAATCTTTTTCGTTCTCGGACAGAAACCGTGGTCAAACAGAAATAATAATTATAAGTGCTTGAAAAGAAACGATCATTACTATTTCTGATTGACTTGAACACGGGATTTGGAAGAGCACCATCTATTTATATCAGTAGCTAGTAAACTATTTATGAAAGCAGTATCTACAACTTTCTTTATTTTATTTTTCTTTATTTGTTCTAGTACCTTGGCAGCTCAACAAAAGCTAACGATCAAAGGGTTTGTTAAAGAAAAGCAAAGCCAGCAAGTCATTGAATTTGCGACGGTTTCTATTATGGATGCTGAAACAAAAGAAATGATTACGGGAACGACGACAGATTTAGATGGTTATTTTGAACTCAGAACAGCCTCTAAAGATATTTATGTAGAAATCAGCTTTATTGGCTTTACCAACAAACGAATAGAGAATATTGAGTTTAATAAAAAAGTAGCAGATATAGGAACTGTCTTTTTATCAACAGATAGCGAATTACTAGACGAAGTCGTAGTTCGAGCTGAAAAATCAACCACAGAGTTTAAGTTAGATAAACGAGTATTCAATGTCGGAAAAGACATTAGCAGTACAGGGGCTAGTGCGTTGGAGGTTTTAAATAACGTTCCATCTGTTAATGTCAATATCGAAGGAGAAGTGAGTTTGAGAGGAAGCGCAGGGGTACAAATTCTGATTAATGGTAAGCCGTCAGTATTAGCGAGTGAACAAGGAAATGCTTTGGGAACGATTACAGCCGATATGATTGAAAAAATAGAAGTCATTACCAATCCTTCCGCTAAATATGAGGCGGAGGGAACAGCAGGAATTTTAAATATTGTGATCAAAAAAGAGGAGCGAGAAGGACTCAACGGATCCATTTCTTTAAACACAGGTACACCCCATAATCATAGTATTGGTGTCAGCTTAAATAGAAGGACAGAAAAGTTTAATTTATTCAGTCAGATTGGTGTTGGATATCGTGAATTGCCCAGAGAAAATGATAATATCAATCGAAACTTGACTACCAATGAGGCAATTATTAGTGATGGAACAGAGTTTCGGAATGAACAGTTTTATAACATCAACCTTGGAACGGATTATCACATTAATAAGTACAATGTAGTTACACTTTCAGGACGATTTGCCTATGAGGTTGAAGATCAACCTTCCAGAACAAATTTTATACAAACGGACGAAAACAATCAACCTATTGCAGAGTGGTTTAGAACGGAAGTTACCGAAGCGACCAATCCTAAATTTCAATATGAATTACAATACAAAAAAGACTTTAAAGACGATAAGGAACACAACCTACTGTTTAGTTTTTTAGGTAATTTTTTCGGTAAAGACCAAAGCTCCGAATTTGAAAATATAGATGTCGTAGGTGCAGCAGCGGGTAGCGATCAACTTACTCGCACCAATTTTCAAGAGTCTAAATATACAATTCAGTTAGATTACACCAAGCCTATTTTGGACAAATTTACAATGGAAACAGGCGTGCATTATGTGTTGAATAATGTGAGTAATGATTTTGCAGTATTAGATGATTTTGGTGGTGAATGGATTGAAAATCCTAATTTGACTAATATTTTCGAGTATGAGCAAAATGTATTGGGCGTGTATGCGACGGGTGCATATGAGGAAAATGGTTGGGGTCTCAAATTAGGTGTTCGGGCAGAAAATACGGATTTGAGTACACTATTAATCAATACAAATGAAACCAACGATCAAAACTTTACCAATGTCTTTCCGACAGTTCACACCTCTTACAAATTTAGCGAACGAGTTTCGATACAAGGAGGCTATTCCAAGCGAATATTTAGACCTCGTTTATGGGATTTAAATCCATTTTTTAATATCCGAAACAATTTTAATATTCGTGTCGGAAACCCTAATCTATTACCAGAATTTACAGATTCTTATGAAGTGACCAGTATTTATTTAATGGGTAAAACAACATTAAATTTAGGTGTTTATTACCGATTTACAGATGATGTAGTTGAACGTATTTCTACGTTTGAGGATAACGTTAATACTACCCGTCCATACAATATAGGTACTCGCCAGTCAGTGGGAGTGGAGTTGAATGGAAAATATAATCCTTCCAAGAAAATTACGATTACGGGCGATATTAATTACAATTATTTCAATAGAGAAGGTGTCTTCGAAGCAACTTCCTTTGATTTCAATGCCGATCAATGGTCTGCTAAATTGACTACTAAATTTAAACTACCTGCCGATATTGATATCGAAATCACAGGTCAACACCGCTCAAGAGAAAAAATTGTGCAAGGACGTGTTTCTGCTATGACTTTTGCAGACATCGGAATCCGAAAGAAAATTTTAAAAGGAAAAGCCATCGTCAATCTAAGTGTTCGAGATATATTTGTATCAAGAATTCGTGAGAGTGAAATCACTCAAGGCAATGCTTTTTCATATAGAAGAAGCCTAAGAGGTCGGTTTATCACACTCGGATTTAGTTATGGGTTCGGTAAAGGTGAGGCGATGGAATATTCTGGACGACGACGATAGTTATAATTTCAAAAACTGATATACTTAAATAACAATCGCAAACCGACAAACATAATCAAAACAGCAGTTAGCCGTCGAACAAGGTTAGGTGAAAATATACCTGCACCAAGGCGAGAGCCAATTTGTCCACCTAAAAATACAGCTATCATCAACGAATACAGTAATTGTAGATAAGGAATAGTATATCCGTTACTAAGTTGACCACTGATACCCGCAAGTGAGTTGACGAGAATAAAAAAACTAGCAGTAGCAGCTATGATTTTTGGTGTTTCCCAGCGCATCAGATGTAAAACAGGCGCAAGAAATATTCCGCCTCCAATACCAACCAATCCCGATAAAAAACCAATTCCACCACCAATACTCGCACTTGTAATATTGGAGGAATCACTGGATTCTTGTTCAGTTATAGGTTTTTTGGGAACAATAAAAACCATCAATCCGCTGATGCAGAGCGTCAGACCTAACAATACAAAAAAAGTAGATTCCTCTAACCTCATTTTTCCACCCAAAAATGCTAATGGAACGCTGACTATCACCAACGGAATTATTTTTTTCCATTTAATGAATCCTTTTTTATAAAAAATATAAACACCACCACTTACGACAACAATATTGCATAACAAGGCGGTTAGTTTTAAAAATTGATATTCAAAACTATACAAACTTAAAAGCGCCAAATAACTTGATCCACCGCCAAAACCTACGGAAGCATACAGCATGGCAATTAAAAAGAAAAATAATAGAAGTTCATAGGGCATAAAAAGATATTGAATTATGGATGAGCCGCAACCCAGACTTCACCATCGGTAAAAATCTCTTTTTTCCAGATCGGAACAGTCTCTTTTAATGTATCAATAGCATATTGGCAGGCATCAAAAGCATCTTTTCGGTGCGGACAAGAAACGCCAATAATCACTGCAATTCCTCCAATTGCTAATACACCTACTCGATGATGAATAGCTACTTTTTTGGCTGGAAAATGATCTAAAATATGTTGAGCGATTTTCGTCATTTCTTTAATCGCCATAGGTTCGTAGGCTTCAAATTCTAACCGAACAACTTCCTTTTGTTGCGTAAATTTACGAACCGTTCCTATAAATAGAACGATACCACCAGCTTCATCGTTCGTGATAAATTGTTCTACGGACGAACTATCTAAATACGTTTTCTTTATCTGAATATCAATGGATTGATTGTTCATTATATTGATATTTTAGCCTCCTGCAACAGGTGGAATGATGACAACTTCTTGCCCTTCTGAAATGACAAAATCATCAGACTGGTAGGATTCCTCAACAGCCAATGAAAATTTTGCCAGCTTTTTAAATTTTGGATAGGTTGTCTTCAGTAGCTCCTTTACGTCACCTACGGTTGCATCAGATTGAACTGTGAAAGGAAGTTCACGGTGTTGTAAAATATCTTTAGCAATCCCAAAAGCTACTAATTTGATATTCATATTTGTTTCGATTTGAAATGGATATGGGAATCATCACAGAAAGGAGCCGAACCCGTTTTTTTACAATTGCACAAACGAGCTTTTCCTGTTCGTATCGCTTCAAATAGTAATGGTTTCTTCTTTGTTCCATGATGCGAGCTATCGCAAAAGGGTTGGTTCTTGCTCAAGCCACAGTGGCAATATAAATAGCTTTTTCCTTTTTCAAGATATATTTCGGCGGGAACATTCGTTCGAGTGTCTTCTTTTACAAAATTTCTTGAAAGTTCGCTTCTAGGATCAGTGGTGCGTATAAAAGGATATAAATAGGTCGTTGTCCAATGTTCTTTTGGGTCATTTTCAAGACCGTAACTTGTTGGAAATTGTCGGTTATATACCGCTGTTCCAAACAATTGATCCCAAATTGAAAACATATTTCCAAAATTATTATTGGGATCACTAATTCCATCTATTTTACTTTTTCCATGATGTGCATGATGAAAAGCAGGTGTAACGATAATTCGTTCTAAAAAAGAGATAATTGGATTTAAAAATGGACGTTTGTAGAAAAAGGAATCCCAAGTAATGGTACTATGAGAACCGATAATGACGAATTGTTTGAGAATCAATCCAACTATAACTGCATTTGCACCACCTAGAAAAGTAAAGATACCAACCCACCAAATATTGGGCATTAGTATATAGTATAATGCCGCATTTCTATACGAAATAAAGAAGCCCATTTCTTCCGCTTGGTGATGTGACCGATGTAGTTTCCATAAAAAAGGATATTCATGCGCCGAACGATGATACCAATACTGTAGAACATCATCCATCAATAAAAAAACAAGTAATAACAACCAAAACGGTTGACTAGATACGGTTTGTGATAAACTTGGTAGAAAAGCATTTCCACATAGAAAGATAATACCAACAATAGCAGGTTTAATCAAAAGAGATAAGACAAACATGCTACCAGCTTCTTGAATCCAATCACCAAACTGACGTTTTGTACGACTTAAATAGCCAGCGATGATCTCTAGTATTCCGAAAAAGAAAAGTATACCAATAACAAAATAAACATCAATATTAGGAACACTAAAAAACGATTCCATCATTTATATAACAAATTAAGATGATTCATGTAATTTATGCAAGGAAAGGCTTTTTGTTTGTTTTGATAAAAATACATTTTTTTTGTCTACTATAAAAGGAGTGAAATAATAAATTTTCAAATGTCAAGAAACAATAGTACCTTTTGAATTATTTAATTTGAGAGCCAAATATTATACGCTTCAATAATTGATATTAATAATCCAAGAAAAATAATTATGAATTTTGAATATACAGAGAAATCAAAGGACTTGCAGGAACAAATAAATAACTTCATGCAAGAGCATATCTATCCTTTAGAAAAAGAGCACTACGCATTTTCTAGGAGAAACCTATGGGAACACCCACCATATTTAGAGGAATTAAAAGCAAAAGCAAAAGCAAAGGGGTTATGGAATTTATTTTTACCCAAAAACTATGGAGCATTAAGTCCTGGTTTGACAAATCTGGAATATGCACCATTAGCAGAGTTGATGGGACGGGTATTGTGGTCGTCCGAAATCTTTAATTGTTCGGCTCCCGATACGGGTAATATGGAAGTATTATCAAAATATGGAACAGCAGCCCAGCAAAAAGAATGGTTAGAACCTTTACAAGCAGGAAAAATTCGATCTGCCTTTTTAATGACGGAACCAGAAGTGGCTTCTTCTGACGCAACAAATATCGAAACATCTATTGTTCGTGATGGGGACGAATATGTAATTAACGGACGGAAATGGTGGTCGTCAGGAGCTATGAATCCAAGTTGTAAGGTCTATATTGTGATGGGGAAAACTGACCCAGACGCACCTCGTCATGTGCAACAAAGTATGATCTTAGTTCCAGCAGGAACACCAGGTGTAACCATTGTTCGACCAATGCAGGTCTTTGGAAATGTAGATTCTCCCGAAGGGCATGCAGAAATTATTTTAGATAATGTGCGTGTACCGGCCGAAAATATGATTTTAGGAGAAGGGCGTGGTTTTGAAATTGCACAAGGTCGTCTTGGACCGGGACGGATTCATCATTGTATGCGTCTAATTGGTGCTGCGCAACGGTCATTGGAAATGATGTGTGAACGAACGGCTTTACGGGAAGCGTTTGGACGAAAACTGAAAGATTTTAGCAGTATTCGGCAAGCTATTGCCACATCGGCTTGTGAGATTCAACAAGCTCGCTTATTGACACTTTCAGCAGCTGATAAAATTGATCGTTTTGGTGTGAAAGAAGCAAAAGATTTGATTGCTATGATTAAAATCGTCGTTCCTCAAATGACATGTAATGTAGTAGACCGAGCGATTCAAGCACATGGAGGAATGGGTGTTAGCCAAGATACACCACTCGCAGGTTTTTGGATTTATGCACGTTCTATTCGATTAGCAGATGGACCAGATGAAGTACACATGCACCAATTGGGACGTAATTTGGTAAAGCGACAAACGCAGTCTGTTTGATTGCAAAGTC
>JAHDFQ010000067.1:17380-24485 GCA_020628085.1 Saprospiraceae bacterium | reverse complement strand
GTCACCAAAAACAAACGCACAGGATGCACATAACTTTTATGTTTGCCTTTAAAATACTCCATCGTCAGTTTCCCTGGAATAAATAAATCTCGAATCGTACGGAAAATCCTAGAATCTAGATTAAAATTCGCACTGATAAATTCGCTAAATAAATTTCCAAATGTTATCCGACCATCGGTATTCTTTTGTCCGCAATTGGAACAAAAAGCATCTGATGCCTGGATAGGAGCACCACAGTTGCGACAGGTTAAGGATGAATTAGATTGATCTTCCATACGGGTCTTTCGTTGTTACATAATGAATATCCACTTATTTTAGGAATTGACCAACTTGAACCGATAAAACCAAGGAGCAAACCGACTAAAAATAAAAAACGGGTATTTGATTTTACATCAAATACCCGTTCTCTTAGAATCGTATTTTTCTTTTTTTACTTCACATCAAAAGCTCGATCAATAATATCTTGCTGTTGTTGCTCATGCGCTTTTTTGAAACCCGTTGCAGGCGAAGCCGATGGCTTGCGAGCAATTAATTGAATATTTGAATCTCGATAATAACGCATCAAGAAATCCCAAGTTCCCATATTTTCGGGCTCTTCTTGTACCCAAAAAGCATCTGCCTTCTTATATTTTTTCAATAAATCATCCATGAATGTTTTTGGGAATGGATACAATTGTTCGATTCTAACGATGGCAACGTCTTTACGCTTTTCTTCTTGCTTACGTTGTAATAAATCATAATAGACTTTTCCTGTACAGAACAAGACACGTTTGACTTTACTTTTATTACGAGACGTTACTTCTGGATCATCGTAATATTCATAAAAACTGTTTTCTTTTGTATCTTCAAAAGCCTCAATTGGAGAAATACACATTGGATGACGCAATAATGATTTTGGCGACATAATAATCAATGGCTTACGGAATGGACGAGCCAACTGACGACGTAAGACGTGGAAGAAATTGGCAGGTGTCGTAATATTCGCTACCGTCATATTAAATTCTGCACACATTTGTAAGAAACGTTCCAAACGAGCACTTGAATGTTCTGGCCCTTGACCTTCATAACCATGTGGTAATAACATCACTAAACCACTCATGCGCTGCCACTTACTTTCGGCAGCCGAAATGTATTGATCGACAATGGTTTGTGCGCCATTATAGAAGTCCCCAAATTGAGCTTCCCAAAGGACTAAACTGTCAGGCGAAGCCAAAGAATAACCATATTCAAATCCAAGTACCGCAAATTCTGATAACAACGAATTGAAGATTCTAAATTTTCCTTGATCTTCTTCTATGGAATTGAGACGATTGTATTCTTCATAGGTCTTTGTGTCACGGAAAATAGCATGTCGGTGCGAAAATGTTCCACGTTTGACATCCTGACCGCTCATACGTACGTCTTTGCCTTCAGTTAAAATACTACCATACGCCAATAGCTCCGCCATCGCCCAGTCTAACTGACCTTGATCGAGTAATTTTTGCTTTCCTTTCAATAGACGATTAATCTTACTCAACTGGTTAAAATCTTCAGGAATCGTCATCAAATGTTGAATCACGCCATCAATCCGTTCTCTGCTAATACCTGTAATTGGAGATTCTGCGTAATCTTCTGGTTTAGTCACTTTTTTAAGTGCCTTCCAAGCCAATTCTGGTTCTTGATAAGAGTATGGAAGCGGCTTTTCTTTGACCAAGTCGAAACGAGCTTGTAGTTTATCCCAAAAATCTTGCTCCATTTCTTCCGCCATCGCTTTTTCTACATCATTTCGTTCAATCAACTTCTTGGAGTATAAAGCTCTTGGATTATCGTGGTCATTAATATATTTATACATTTCTGGTTGTGTAAACTTGGGATCGTCTCCCTCGTTATGACCGTGTTTTCGGTAACAAACCATATCAATAAACACATCATTGTTGAATTTTTGACGATATTCTGTCGCCAATTCTACTGCAAAAACAACTGCTTCTGGATCGTCTCCATTGATATGAAAAACAGGCGCTTGAATCATATTGGCAGCAGCCGTACAATAGGTCGAAGAACGCGCGTCATCAAAATCCGTTGTAAAACCAATTTGATTGTTAATCACATAGTGGATTGTTCCACCAGTATAATAACCTTCCAGTTGGCTCATTTGAACCGTTTCGTACAAGACTCCTTGTCCTGCAACAGCAGCATCGCCATGAATTAAAATCGGTAATATTTTATCATAATCGCTATCATATAAAATATCTGCCTTTGCCCGTGCGAAACCTTCTACAACAGGATTAACTGATTCTAAGTGAGATGGGTTTGGAGCAAGTTTTAAATGTACATTTTTTCCTTTAGGAGTTGTCACTTGTGAAGAATATCCTAAATGATATTTTACATCTCCGTCTCCGAAACTCAAATCAGGGATGGCATTTCCTTCAAACTCATTAAAAATATGCTCGTAGGTTTTACCCATTATATTTGCCAACACATTCAGTCGTCCACGGTGCGCCATTCCAATAATAACTTCTTGTACACCTCCTTCTGCTCCAGTATTGATAATGGCATCTAAAGCAGCAATAGTCGATTCACCACCTTCTAAAGAAAATCGTTTTTGACCGATATACTTCGTGTGTAAAAATCGTTCAAAACCAACGGCTCCATTCAATTTTTCTAAAATCCGCTTCTTCTTGTCGATGCTCAACCCAAAATCTTTCTTCGAAAAGTCTCGACCTTCAATTTTAGAGCGCAACCACATCCGCTTCTCCCGATTTTCAATATGTGCATATTCAAAGCCAATGTGACCACAATAAATTTCTCTAAGGCGATCAATAATTTGTTGTAGAGTGGCATTTTTAAGGCCAATTTCTTCTCCAGACTTGAATGTTTTGTTCAAATCTGCATCCGTTAGATTATAGTCTGATAAATCCAAGTGTGGGGCACGATCACGACGGTCTCGGATTGGATTGGTTTTGGACAACAAATGTCCTCGATCTCTAAATCCGTGAATAATAGACATCACACCAAATTCCTTATCTAAATTGCTAGGTGTACCTGATGATGAGACGGCTGCTCCGTTGGAAGCTCCGTTGCCATTAGCAGAGGATGCAAATTCAAAACCTTTGAAAAAATGTCGCCATCCTTCGTCAACGGCATCTGGATTTTGTTGATATTGTTGGTACAAGGATTCAATGTAAGAGGGGTGCGCATTGGCTACAAATGAAAAGTCACTCATATAAAAAACAGCTTTTTAGTGCTGTTACTATTGTATTACGTTGGTAAATTCTAAAATTAGAAAAGTTTTAATAGAAACGATTGCTTTATGAAAAAGGTTGATGTATCTATTAGTTTTTCCAGATTTCAACAAAAATCGTTCAAATTTGGGAAAGATGTAACAAAATGGGTGACAAATTTTAAAAATAAGGGCTATTTATATATTGATTTTTAAACTTATGTATTATCTGTTTAGATAAATGATTTTGGGATAGTTTTCTCTCATACGGTTTTATTCTTTTTTAGAATTAAATTGATTAACAGTACTGCAATTCCTATTGAAGCAATTATTCCACCAACCAATACGATTGTTGCAATTGAACCCTGTCCAGAACAAGATATATTGCAAGATAGACCAATACTCAAAAAGATAAGACCCGTAGTTAACAAAAGAGTTAAACAAACCAATAATATCTGATGTGCCTTGGGGTTATCTGTTCCATTTCGTTTGACGCTATTTTTCAACTCCTTCAAATCATTTTTGAGTTTCTTTTTGATGCTTTTGAATGTTTTCCGAAGATTCAATTTTTCGGACTGTTGTTTTGGAGAAGTATTTACAATAAAATGTGCTTTGGCAGATGATAGCGGGATTGGCTCTACTGCAAAGCGATTGACGCCCAAAACCAGAATTACAAATGATGAAACGATGAGTACGCCATCCATTGTTTTTTGACGTGTATAACTATGCCGTTGCCAACCATTTCGTTGTCCTTTTTTAGGATAAAACCAATAAGCTAAAAAGAAAAGACTAACTAAAATAGGAATAATCTCATAGGGCAAATCGAAATCGTACACATAGCTAATCACTCCAAGATAGATACTCGATAATAGCAGTATCAAATGAGATAGCACTATAATAATTCTCGCTTCTATTGGGTTATTTTTACCCCAAAGGGAAATGTTTTTTAGTAGATTCATTTTTGACGTTTTTTGAAAGAAAAGCCTAGTTCGATGCCTATTTGAAGATGACTTAATGGAAGTTCCATACCACTGATCTCATCCACATTTGGATCGTAGTCTTCTGTTCTTAACCAGTATTTTTCTTGGTGATGATATTCGATATATAAATTTAGAGAAGAATAGGGCTCTATTGATCGTTTAAGTCGTTGTCGAAGGCTAATACCAACAAAGAAACCTTTATTAATGTCTTTACCTTCAAAACGATTATCTTTTATTAGATTGATAGCAGGGCCTATATGAAAGGCTATTGGAAAACTAGGAATAGTAGCCTCTATTTTTGATTGTAATAATGTATAGGTCAAAGATACTTGTGTGGCGTATCTTGGCGGGCAATAAATAAAACAATTAGAACTAACCCTTTTTTGAATACTCTGACGAATATGGCTAATTCTGAAACCTATTGACATATTATTTCTAATGATACGGTCTATAGAAAACATAAGTACAGGATAGCTCAAGACTCTGGAAGGTTTACTTCCTAATACAGCATAAATTTCATCACTTGAAATTATATCATTTTTTATATTTGAATAGTTTAAACTTGTTCCTCCAAGACCATAACCCACATACCAATCAGCATTATTAACTACTTCTAGTTTAGAGTAATATTCACGTTTAACTTTTGAACTTAGATTTGAATTAGACTTTTTTCTAGATTTTCTCTTTTTCACCCAACGTCGTACTACCTCAACATCATTCCACGATAAAGTTTGAGATATTTGATTTTCACAGTTTTCGATAGTCAGTTCACTATCTGTTTGTGTAAGGATTGTTGCGACTATTTTTTCGCCTGAAACTAATACAATGGTATCGCAAGGTGGAGCTATGTCATTTGCCCACAGGTTAGAGTTCGGACTTATGAGGATAACTAAAGCGGTTGAAAAATAAAAGATTAGTTGTTTCATTTGTTTTTGTTTTTAGTGGCTAAACCTAGTTCAATACCAATTTGAAGATGATTAAGTGAAAAATTTAACCCATCAAATTGACTTTGATAAACTTGTCCGTTGCCTTCATCTGTCGTTTCATAATATTCTCCTCTAAATTTATAATTACCTTGATAGTGATATTCGCAGAATAAGCGAACATATCCTTGCCTTTTAGGGTCGTTTTTGACATAGTGGAGCAATCCAAAACCAACGAACAGACCATTTCTAACATTAACCTGCCGAAATCGACTATCCTTAATGAAGTTTGCAGATATTCCACCATAAACAGACACATTATGTTTAGGGACGGTAAACTCTATTTTTGGAGAGATTAGGAAGTTAGACAGATAAGATTCGACAGTATGATACACTTCATGGCAGCTATAGAATAACCAATTACCGTTACAACCATCTGTATATAAATGATTTTGAGCCAAAATTTTCTGTCTGAAATGGCTTATTTTTAAACCTACAAAAGTATTTTCTTTTAATCTACGTTCAGCTGTGAATCCCATAAAAAACCGAGCCGTTGGGATATGATCGTATGGGTATAAATCAATAAGATTAGAAGATTCATAATCCGTATTAAAACCCTGCATTCTAAATCGTTGATCTATGTTGTTTAAGTTCGTATAGATGGCTGCTCCGAAATTCATTCCAAATCGCCATTTAATATGTTGTGCTTTCTCAAATTGTAATACTTCTTTTTGCTGCTTTAGCAACGCAGACTGATATTGATTGATTTTTCGCTGATTCTCTACTGCTTTTTTATGATTTAATATTAGCTGTTGATGATCTTCTTTTTGTTGATCGGATAAGTGCGCTTCTTTTGTAGAATCTAAATTTGTCTTTTGATTTTTTATCGTTTTTTTAGGCTTTACCCAACGGCGAATGTCCTCAATTTCATTCCATTTTAATGTTTTCTCATCCGTCTCATTGCAGAGCGTGTATATAATCCCCGTATTGTTCTCTGTTTGAATATGAATATTGAATACTTCTCCCGTTACCAATACAATGGTATCGCAAGGAGGGGCAAAATCATTAGCCCAAGAAGTACTTGAACTAATGATTCCGACAAAGACGAGAAAGATGGTTAGTCGTACTTTTGAAAGCGCAGAATGTTGAGTAATAATTTGTTTTAACATGATAAAGTAGATGATTTATTTGAGAATACGATTATAATGTTAATGGCAGATGTACACTGAACCATGGTAAGCCAAAAGCAATTTTTTTTCCTTCAAAGGCAACAAAGAGACCATAACTATAAGCTCCTCTTTTTTTGATACCCTTGAGACCAAGCGAAAAAACAGTTGTCCATTGGTCGTAGGTCACGGTTTCGTTTGTAGATGGTTTGAAATCGCTTTTGGGTAATTGCACCATATAATTTTCTGTAATAAATTGACACTTTTTCCCTACCTTGAGTACACTACTCATTGTAAATACTGGAGCATTGAGCCATTGACGGTCAGCGTATCCATAGCCTGTTCCTACTGATACATTATTGACTCTATTTCCAAGTGTTATACTGCTGTATACCATTCCCAAATCTCTCCCTTTTTCACCAAGCAGTGTTCCTGCAATAGCTCCAACACTAATATTTATTTCGTCCTTTATAATAGGAATGGATAATTTAGGATTGATCCAAACAGGGGAAGGAACACCGTAAAGAATAGGGAGAAGATTAGCAATGGATATGGGTATAACTCCTCCACCGATAGAGAAATGATCGGAGACACCATAATTGAATTGATGAAACCACAACAATGTGTTTTGATAAGTACTTTCACCTTTTCGTAATCCATAGCCATTGGGAACAAAAAAATAATTTCCTGTATCTAGCTTTTTTATGTAAACAGCACCACTTTCTTTATCAGTTGACTCCACAATTTCAATAGATTTGATGTCAACTAATTCAATTGATAATACTTCTGTCTCACCTATTTTTAGTGAGATTTGATGGGTGTCCTGTGATATAATTT
>JAHDFQ010000067.1:0-17280 GCA_020628085.1 Saprospiraceae bacterium | reverse complement strand
ACTTCTGTCTCACCTATTTTTAGTGAGATTTGATGGGTGTCCTGTGATATAATTTCCCCCCTCATTATATCGCCCTCTTGTAATTCAATTTTATAAATCAAAGGTTCGTTTTCCTCTGTTTGCGCTATTAGATCACCTGAGCAAACGAGTAGGAATAAACACATTAAAATGAAGTAGTACATTTTCATAATTATGATTTTGAAAGACATTATAGTTTTATAAACTCAATTTCTCTTGCTTAAAGGTACATTTACACTCAACCAAGGAACACCTATGACTCTAGATTCTAGGTAGCCCCAGATAACGTCCGCTTCTACTATAAATAGTCCATAATCTATACTTGCTTTATTCCAAAAATGTCTCCCTCCCAAGGATAAGACAGGAAAATTAGATAAACCAGGTAGTATGTAATTTTCAGTAACGAAATATCCTCTTTCATTAATTTTACACATACCGCTGATTGAAATAGCGGGTTTTTTAGCCAGTTCATTCTTTAGAAATCCGTAACCAAGACCAATTGATAAATTACGACTCCTATCACCTAAAGTAGCTGAAGTAAACGCCATCCCAAACGTAGCTATTTGTTTCTCTCGTTTTCTATTCAAGTTAACAAATACACCCGTTAGTAAACTCATACTTATGTTCAATCGTTCTTTTGTAGTTGGAATTGAAATTTTTGGTGTCAACCATATAGGTGAGGGTGAACCTATAATAAGTAGAGGACTAATACCTAAACCAATAGAGAATTTATCATTGATACCGTAATCTATTTGGCTGAGATATAAGAATAAATTTGTATAATATGCTTCACCTTTTTTTATTCCATGACCAGTTGGTGAATAAAAACTTCTAGGTATGTTTTGCTTAGGTGAATTTTTAATACCTTCAACATTACTATTATCAATAGGCTCTGCTACTGTAGTTTGTGCTATTAGATCATTCAAGCAAAGTAGAACAATGAAGATTATTAATATATAGTAGTGTATTTTCATCTGTATATTTTTTAACAGCGTCCAATTAAATTTTCAACCCCACAAAGTTCAGACATCTATTTGGTTGTTTTGAAGTAAATATTGCCAAAGACATATATTTTTTTATTAAATATTAAGAAAAATATGCGTTTTTAGATATAAAATAGGTAAGAAACAGGTATCTTGGCAAGAAATAAAGAGGTTATACACAATGAACACACCACTACAAGTTTGGATTTTTAATCAAATATTTGGACAATTCACAAAAAAATCGGACGGTATAGATGCTATTGGGAAGCTACTTTCTGTTAGTAAAGATGCTGTTTATAGAAGATCAAGAGGCGATACTGTTTTGACGCCTGATGAATTGCACCTACTGTCTAAAACCTTTGGTTTATCAATAGATAAATATATTTATGGAGCAGATGATGTCGTATTTTTTTCGTATCGACCAGTGGCTCAAAAAGCACAAACTTTTGAAGGATATTTGAACAATTTATATCAACAGATCGCTACAGATGCGTCTATAAAAATCAAATATGCTTCGCCCGCTATTCCCGTTTTTTATTTATGTTTTTTTCCAGAATTGATTGCTTTTAAGTTGTATACTTGGGCTTGTACTTCATGGGATATTAATTACTTAAAGGAGAGTTCTTTTGATTTTGATTTAATTCCTTATCCCATTTTAGAACAGGCAAAATTTATTGTCGATAGATATATTGATATTCCAAGTACTGAGTTGTGGAGTCTCAATTTGATTGACTTTACAATTAATCAGATTGAATATTATACGAGTAGTAATGCCTTTGCCAATGAAGATATTTCATTGATTTTGTGTGATAAATTGGTTGAATTATTAAATCACATGGAAGAAATGGCTAGAGTGGGACAGAAATTTAAAGTTGGTGGAAAACCAAAAGAGAATGGTGCAAGGTTCAAATTATTTCACAATGAAATGTTGTATACCGATCATACTGTTTTGGTGAATTCTAATGTAGGACAAATCGTATACACATCCTTTGGAAATCCTGACTTTGCAAGTAGCAAAGACCAGCGTATGACACACCATATTAATCTTTGGTTCGATAAATTACTATATAAATCAGAAGCTATCAGCGAGCACGCCGAAAAAAGTCGTAAACGCTACTTCAATCGTTTACGTAAAAAAGTAGAGGTATTGAAAACTAAAATCGAAATGAACGTGCTTAGCTAATTGGTATCGTTAGTCTTGCAAAATCGTTGCTTCTGAACGGTATTTTTCCCAAGACCAAGCAGAACTCATAATTTCGTCGATAGATCGGGTTGGATTCCAGCCTAATTTTTCGGCCGCATTTTTATTATCTGCATAGATAGCACCTACATCGCCAGGGCGACGGTCGCCTATTTTATAATTCAGCTTCGTGCCAGTCACTCGCTCAAATGCTTCGATGGCTTCCAATACCGTAACACCCTCACCAATACCTAAATTAAAAACTTCACAATTACTTTCATTTTTATGTTCCATCAAGTATTGAAGCGACTTAGTATGAGCATTGGCCAAATCCATAACATGAATATAATCTCGAATACAGCTACCATCACGGGTATCATAATCGTTACCAAAAACCGTTAGTTGCTCTCGTTTTCCAATAGCTGTTTCCGTTATTACAGGTACTAAATTTGTTGCTGGATTGATCGGTAGTTCTCCTATCAATGCGCTTTTGTGGGCACCAGCAGGATTAAAATAACGCAGCAAAATAGCGTTTATATTTTTATTTACATGCGTAAAATCTTGTAAGATATGTTCACCCATTTGCTTGGTGCGAGCATACGGACATTCGGCTGCTTGAAATGGAGTTGCTTCCGTTACAGGTAATGCCGTTGTGTTTCCATAAACGGAACAAGAAGAAGAAAATATGATATTCTCCACCTCAAATTCTTTTGCACATTGCAAAATGTTAATCAAGCTATTTAAATTATTGTCAAAGTAGCGCAGCGGTTGAAAAACAGATTCGCCTACACTTTTTAAAGCTGCAAAATGAATGATTCCATCAAACTGTTCATTGGCAAAAATGCGTCGAGTTTTTTCTAAATCACATAAATCAACGGTATAGTTTCGGACAGAAACCCCTGTAATTTCACGAATTCCATCCATGACACGAATATCGGAATTGATATTATTGTCTACCGAAACGACATCAAAGCCATGATTAATTAAATCAACAATAGTATGGCTTCCGATATAACCACAACCTCCCGTAACTAATACCTTTTTCATGATGTGTAGAATTTTATGAAACGTTTATTTAACATTCAATTCTCGTTGATTAAACGTTAAATGAGTTCTAATGACTGAGTGTCCTGACGCAGTTGAATTACAAAGTTAGTTAATATTTACAAACGACAAAATATTCATAGTAAAGGGCAAAAACTTTGCCGAAGGCTTAACCGACCAATAAAATAGTAGCAATTCCAAAGGCAATTCCCGATACAAATACCGTCCAATCTCGTTGCGATTGTTTCAAAATATTCAAAAATAAATAACTCAATAACATCATTAAACCAACAACCATCAGCTGCCCAACTTCCAAACCTATATTAAAAGCAAAAAGTTTAGCTACAATAGATGTTTCATTAGGCATGAGTGTTGCGCGCAGAAAATTAGAAAAACCCATTCCATGAATTAAACCAAATCCTACTGCTAATATGTAATTTTCTGAAAGCATTTGTTTTTTTTCTTTATAGAAAAAAATATTGTAGATACAGGTTAATAAAATGGTGATCGGAATTAGAGTTTCAATAATCGAGGCAGGAAAACGAATAATATCCAAAACGGCTAGTGCAAGTGTCAATGAATGACCGATAGTAAAAGCAGTAACCAAAACAGCAATAGATTTCCAGTTTCGATAACTAAATACCGCTCCTAGTGCCATTACAAAAATGATATGATCGTAACCATTCACATCAAGAATGTGTTGTAAACCGAGTTGGAAATAGGTTGAAAACACCGTCAGAATTTTGTGAGATTTGACACATAAAAAATTGAATCATCAAAGGTATAAAAAATCTAGTTTTGATATACTTTTTCTTTAAAATACAAACAGCGCACTACATTTTTGTCGTAGTACGCTGTCTGAATAAAAGTTGTTAAAAAGAATGAATATTAATCGACAACGATTTCTACTTTTGTATCATCGCCTTTCACACCCTTATGTGATATTTGCTTTTTGTCCACTCCTAAAGCAACTAACATATCATGTACAGCCGTTGCTCGTTGACCTGAAAGAGATTTATCTTTTCCTAGAGTTTGAACCGTAATATTTGCCTTAGGATAAGATTTTAAAGCGTCCGCTAAACCTTCTACTTCTGCTTTTGTGAAGGTTTCGATTCTTGCGGAATTATCTTTGAATACAATATCTGTTAAAGTATATTTTATTGTGCCAGAAACAGCTCCAGAAACAGCTTCTTTGCCCTTTCCTGTAACTTTATTAATTGCGCCACCAATTTTTCCACCTTGTTTCTTAGCATCGTCAGCCGTTGCCCCACCAGCAACTTTTGCTTCTTCTGCTTTTTTGAACATTCCTGTAAATTTATTCTTAAAAGCGGTTGCTCCATCTGCAATCGCTCCGCCAGTTGCACTAGCTGCATCACTTACTGCACCGCCTACTTTTTTAGCTGCACCACTGATGGCCTTACCTGCTTTGTTTAGGAAATTTCCATCTTTGTCTTTTGACCATTCTCCTTTTTTGGCAACAATATTACCTGCTTTATCGACTAAGTTTCCAGCAGCATCTTCTACTAAGGTCATACTAGAACTTAAAGTTCCTGCTGCTGCATTAGCAGCATTTTCAACAGCAGCACCTGTCGCAGCAGCAGCGTCACCAGCTTTAGTACTCGCTGATTCTAAAATGTTACCAGAAGCATCTACGATGTTGCCTGCGGCGTCCATTGAATATTCGCCTGCTTTGTATACCACCTCGCCTGCTTCGTTAACCAAGTTACCAGTAGCATCTTTGGTGTAGTTGAATGCGCTACTTATTGAATTAGCTGCTTTATCAATCATTTTACCTGTTCCATCAACAATATTCCCTGCTGCATCTACCGTGAATTCACCTGCTTTAGCAATAACATTACCCGTCTTATCGACTAAATTCCCCGCTGCATCTTTGGTATATCCCGCCGCAGATTTAATCATATTACCAGCACCGTCTACTAAGTTACCTGTTGTATTTGAAACGGTACTAGCAGTATTATCAACGGCTGCACATCCTGTACGCATTCCAAAATAACCTAAACCTAGTAAAGCCAACAAACCTAAAACTAACCATTTCATCCAACCGCCACCGCCACTAGAATTGCTGTTAGAGTTTGAAGTGACTGTAGCTCTTGTTCCACCAGTTGATGTACTAAAACCTAAAATATTACCCATTCCAGCAGGTAGCGCATTTGCGACATGTTCTTTTTGTCCGAGTAACATGTTCATCAAACCACTGGCACTTAGTCCTTTATTTTTAACATGGCGTCCAACCATACCCATTACCATTGGTGCAAGCATATTCATCAGTGAAGAAGAAGAATTACGTCCCATTCCTGTTGCTTTAGTAACAACATCCATAATAGAACTTAAATTATTCCCTAACAAACCTGAAAGTAAAGAACTTCCTGTTTTCATTAAGCCAGATGTCGCTTCCCCATTTCCTAGCATATTTCCTAGGTTGTTGAAGATACTTCCATCATAGTTGCCATCAGCTATCATATTCAATAATCGACCTGCCCCACTTTCAGTTCCACCTTTATTGATAACACCGCCAAGAATAGTTGGTAGCATTTTGCTTATAGCTGAACCCGTAGAAGCACTACTTTCTCCTACCACATTTGAAATTTGATCGACAACTGAACTGGTCATCTGATCTTTTAGCATGTCTAATAAATTAATTGCCATTTTGTTTTCTATTTTATTTTGAAAAAAGTATGAAAAAACCATTGGAAAAACACATAGAATTTTTCCATAAACCATTGCAAATACAATGATTTAGCAGTCATTAATTTTCTTGTGTTTTGAGAATACTTTAGAGTTTGCCTTAATTGATTGGATTATAATTTTGAAAGCTAACTATGTGATGCTCTAATTTTAAATACTTGCTTTCCAATGTATTAAATTACATAGTTTACACTATTATTACGTCATTAATAGGTTGGAGTCACATTTAAAGGATAAATAGTCTATGAATAATAGCTTTTTAGCGACCAAAAACTTGAAAGTAACTGATTATAGAAGATATTTGGTTTTTAGCAACATTTTTTAGACGGATTGGATCGATATTAGTACTACTACTACAACTTCATTCTATCATTACACTAATTTATATACTTAAATTATTAGTATTTTTTAATAAAAAAAGATGAAACAAAGTATTTTATTTCTATTACTGATTAGTTGTTCTATCAGTTGTTTAGCTCAAACCCAAGTTTCTTTCAGTCCAGAATATAAATTATCCAAATCGAAAAATTATCATGGGCATCTACATTCCGATTCAACAGGTCATTATGTTTATTTTAAAGAATACAGTAATAAAATAGGATCAGCGGGGTATTATTTTACTCTTGAAAAATATGATAAAGAACTTAATTTAGTTTTTTCAGAACAAAAAAAACCAATACGGAAAGAACTACAATCCTTTAAATTAAGATATTTAAAAAATGAGTTTGGATGGATTCAGTATGAGAGAGATAAGAAGAAAAAGTCTATTCAATACTATTATACACCGATTAGTCTAGATGGCACTACTAGTGGATCACTCAAATCAATAGCAAGGTTTCAATACGGAAAAGATAATGAAGAACCAGAGGTTAAATTACTTCTTTCTAAGGACACCTCATCTGTTTTATTGATTGGAGAATATGATATAGATAATAAAAATAAGAAATTCCGTGCTTCTGTTTCTGTATTTAATGATAGTTTTGAAAAACAGTGGCGAAAGACAATCCGATTACCCTACAGTCAAAAAAGAGTGACTCCTCTTCTTTGGTCTATATCTAACGAAGGAACTATTTACTTGGTAGCTAGGATAGAAGATGAAAAAATAGATAAAACTAAAAATCGAAGCTACAAAATTCATGTTTATTATATGACTGGTGAAATGGATGCGCCTCAAGAGTATGAAGTTGATTTAGGTGTAGTACATAATAAAATGATTTGGTTCGACTTTGAAGAACCAGAAAATATCAATCTCTTTGGACTTTGGGGAGAAAGTAAAAAAGGGTCTATTAAAGGACTTTATTATACTAAACTAGGTAAAGAAGGAGAAGTTTTACAGACGGATAAGCGGGCGTTTACTTCAGAGGAAATAAAAACTTTTGAACGAATGGAGATACTTGATGACAGAAAAAAAGCTGATGGAGGTCTTGAACCCAAATATTATTTTAAGAAAGCTATATTTCTAGAAAATGGTAAAATACATATTGCAGCTGAAAAATGTTCTTTCTATAAAACTACCTATACTGGATCAGATGGACGTCAAAATGATAGAACAATTTATGTTCGAAGCTCCATTCTTTCTATTCAAATTGATGGTGAAGGTAACCTACAGGACATGAAAGTTATTCCTAAGAAACAAGAAGGATCGTTTACGACTGATTTATCTTATGCTTTCTTTGAACATGAAAATAAAAGTGTTTTTTTATATAATGATGATAAATACAATATAGAAAACGATATCATGAATTTTGATGATCTGAGAATGTTGGGTAACAGGAAGACTGCTGTAGCAGTGTTAGCTACAATTGATAAGGATGGAGAACTCAAGCGAAAAGTATTATTTGGTAATGAAGATACAGAAACGTTTTTATTACCTTGGTCTATCGGACAAATTAGTGATAACGAATTATTTTTTTACACAACTAAATCCAATATGATGGGTAAAAAAGTATTTAGACTTGGAACAATTTCACTACAGTAAATTAATATAAAAAGGTAATATGAAACGAGTATTGGTAATGATGTCAATACTCGTTTTTTTACTCAAACAACAACTGATACAATTCCTCTACCTTTCCAATTGTCTTAATTTCTATATTGTAGCGAGAAAAATCGAGTCCTTTAATATTGTATTTAGAAATAAAAATTTGCTCGAATCCCAAACGGTCAGCTTCTTGAATACGCTGTTCGATTCGATTGACCGATCTAATTTCACCTGATAATCCTACTTCACCTGCAAAGCAGATATTACTTGGAACGGCAATGTCTTCCAAAGAAGAAATCAACGCACTGATAATAGCCAAATCTATGGCTGGATCGTCGACTTTGATCCCACCAGCAATATTTAAAAACACATCATTTTGACCAAACATAAAACCACAGCGTTTTTCCAAAACAGCGAGTAACATACTCAATCGACGTAGATCAAAACCCGTGGCAGAACGTTGAGGTGTTCCATAAACAGCCGTACTGACCAAAGTTTGCGTTTCGATCAACATCGGGCGCATGCCTTCCATGGTTGCAGAAACAGCACTACCGCTTAATTCTTCATCTTTTTGTGTTAATAATAATTCAGATGGATTAGAGACTTCTCGAAGTCCATTGGCTTGCATTTCATAAATCCCCATTTCGTCAGTCGAGCCAAACCGATTTTTGAGGGTTCGTAGTATTCTGTAGGTATAATTTCGATCTCCTTCAAATTGTAAAACCGTATCTACAATATGTTCCAACAATTTGGGTCCAGCGATAGAACCTTCCTTGGTGATGTGTCCAATAACAAAAATTGGTGTACTGGTTTCTTTGGCATAACGTTGTAACTCGCCCGCACATTCACGCACTTGGGAAATACTGCCAGGCATAGATTCGATATGTGGCGAAGACAAGGTTTGTATAGAATCAATCACAATCACATCAGGGCTAACTTCCTGTGCGTGATTTAAAATTTTGGTGGTATTGGTTTCTGTTAAAATGTAACAATCAGCACTAGGCGGGCCGATTCGATCTGCACGCATCTTGATTTGTTGTTCGCTTTCTTCACCAGAGACATAAAGTAACTTTGCTTCAATACCCAAAGCAATTTGTAGCATCAGTGTAGATTTTCCAATTCCTGGCTGCCCACCAATAAGTACAATAGAACCACTGACAATACCACCTCCTAATACTCGATTAAATTCTCCGTCGGGCGACAAAAGACGACGTGTTGTACCCGCTTTTATTTCAGGAAGTGCGATAGGTCTAGGTGCATTACTTCGTGTAGAAACAGCACTCCAAGCCTTTTTCTTTTCTTCTTGTTTGGTTGGTTTAGAAATAATTTCCTCTTGGTAAGTGTTCCATTCTCCACAAGATGGACATTTTCCAATCCATTTTGGAGACATTGCTCCACAATTGGTACAAGCAAATACCTTTTTTACTTTCGCCAAAACACAAGTTTTAATTTAAAATAAAAGTAAAGGTACATAAAATAATATATTTTTTAGGATAAATCGCTTTATTACTTAATCACAAATAACTGTAAATCAGTTGATTAAGACAAATTAGATTATCTTAACACTTTTTAACAAAAAAACTTTTATAAAAAATGTGACTATAGAAATCCATCTGCCGTCTTAATAGCGTATTTAACAATACATACATTGATACTAATCCAATTTAAGTTATATAAATCGTTTGATTAAAGAAATAAAGTTTCTATATAAATAGAAATTTTCATATGTAGATTGTTTTCATTTGGTTTTTTGGGGTTGCAGGAACTGTCGATTTTTTCGATCAGTTCCTGTTCTTTTTTTAGGAAAACCTTCACACAAAAGCGGATTATTCGAGTGTCGAATAATCCGCTTTTGTGTTTCTATTGTTTGTAAATGAGCAAATAGACAATACCTACCTCGCACACCTAACACACTCCGTGCTTTGTGGCATTAACATCAGTCGCATCGGGGCAATCGGTTTTTTACAAATAGCACAGTTACCAAAATTGGGTTCATCTATTTTGGTTAGAGCTAATTTCAAGCGACCAATTTTTCTTTTAGATGAACGCAAGGCAGCCTCTGCAACACTTTTATTATTAATAGCATCCATCCGACTAACTCGCCCTAATGAATTTTCAGGAGATATGGGTTGAGTGGCATCTTCTAAATGAACAATTTCCTTTTCAGCTTGAATGATATGTTCTTCTATCTTTTTACGAAGTTGTTCTTTTTCTTCATTTGTCATAATGATCTTTTTTAAGAATATGGATACACAACATTTTAAGTTCTTCCCTAGTTTTACTAGTGAAATGTATCTTTTGTTGTTCCCATTGTTATAATTATGATGACTTCATTTCTTTGGTTTTATGCTCTTCTAAAACACTACTTCAATCACACATGAATAAATTCAACTGGATTTATGTAGATGACACAGGTAAAAAAAATACAATTGGCATTATGCACAGTGTCAAGAGTGGTCATCTATTGATCTATTGTAATACAAAAATCATACGAGTTGATTTTCAGGTGTTTCAAAACAAAACCTATTCCTTTTTTATAGAGGAAGAGCTAATTGAAATTGTAGTAGAACGGAAAGGCAATCAATTCGCTTATGGTTTTGATATTAATAAAGAAGTAGATACACCCAGAAATCAATTTCGGAAGCAGCAGGAACGCAAAAACCTTAAAATGATTGGTTTGTTTTTCATCGGATTTTTTCTATTTATTGGAGTTATCGCAATGTATGTTGCTAAAAACCGACAAGAAAATAAAGCACTTGCAAAGTCCATGATACTTTCACCCGAAAATAGCGATACAACATTTGCCAAAGTATTTATAGATTCTACTCAGTATAAAAAAAACTATTCCTTTGTTGCTAATAACCAGGTATATAATATTCCTATTAGTAATTTACTGTGGCAAGAAGCACAACAAGAATTATTTTTTCCTATTGAAAGCAATGATGAATTTACAATCGTTTTTTTACCTAAAAATCCATACAATCATCAAATTAAATGGAATCATCCGAGTCCACAACAAATTGAATTATATAAAAAAAGAGCCATTCAACAAGAAATAACCCATAATAAAAATAGAGCGATTCAAAAAGCAAGGTGTTATGTCGATTATGCTTACCAAGCTAAAGGTTTGAAGGGTGTAGCTCTTTTTTATCATCAGGATCGTTCAGAAAACATCCATAAAACATTTAATTCTAATGCATACAAACGACTCATTAGAAGTATTCCATTTAAAAAAGCGGTGGAACAACGTTGTTGGGAGTAAATTTTTTTCCAATTTTAACATACTGCATCATAGATATTCCATTTGGAGAAGCAGGTAGATTTCCAAAAAAACAGCTATTTTCATGTACGATTCTTTCTAAAAAATAGGTTTTACGAATCTGAAGACGCCATCCCACGTATCAACAAATCAACATACGCAACTTTCACTTGCTAAAAGAGCTTTTATTAGTAAAGAAGTTTTCAACAAAAAATCGTATTTTCGCAATCTGTAATCCAATAGAAGAAGATTGCCTTATTGACATAACATTACATTCATTCATAAAAAACATCATAAGATATGCCTTTTGATATAGATATGCTCAAAACGCATTATGCGACTTTCGCTGAGCGTGTAGATAAAGCCAAAGCTAAACTAGGACGTCCATTGACCTTGTCAGAAAAAATATTGTATGCACACTTGCATGAAGATTCTCCGTTAGAGAATTATCAAAGAGGAAAAGACTATGTTTTCTTTGCTCCAGATCGTGTAGCGATGCAAGATGCGACGGCTCAAATGGCATTACTACAGTTTATGATGGCTGGTAAAGATAAAGTAGCGGTGCCTTCAACGGTGCATTGTGACCACTTGATTCAAGCAAAAGTAGGTGCAGACAAAGATTTAGATGTAGCTAATGATATAAACTCGGAAGTATATGATTTCTTAGCTTCTGTTTCTAATAAATACGGTATTGGTTTCTGGAAAGCAGGAGCAGGTATCATTCACCAAGTGGTGTTAGAAAATTATGCATTTCCTGGTGGAATGATGATTGGTACCGATTCGCACACCGTAAACGCAGGTGGTTTGGGTATGGTAGCAATTGGTGTTGGTGGCGCAGATGCTGTTGACGTCATGGCTGGAATGGCTTGGGAATTGAAAATGCCAAAACTGATTGGTGTTAAATTAACAGGTAAATTAAATGGTTGGTCTTCTCCAAAGGATGTGATCTTGAAAGTAGCAGGTATTGTATCTGCTAAAGGAGGTACAGGCGCAATTGTTGAATACTTTGGTGATGGTGCGATAGGTATGTCTTGTACAGGTAAAGGTACAATCTGTAACATGGGTGCTGAAATCGGTGCAACGACTTCTACATTCGGATATGACGAATCTATGGGGCGTTATTTACGTGCAACAGATCGTTCAGAAGTAGCCGATATGTGTGACCAAATCACAGATTATTTGACAGGTGATGCGGAATGTTACGCTGATCCAGCTCAATACTTCGATCAAGTGATTGAGATTGACTTGAATACACTAGAACCATTGTTGAACGGGCCATTTACACCTGATTTAATGACACCTGTATCTGAAATGGCTGCTAAAGCAGAAGCTGAAGGTTGGCCAACTGAATTGGAATATTGCTTAATTGGTTCTTGTACGAACTCTTCCTACGAAGATATTTCTCGTGCGGCTTCTGTTGCTAAACAAGCCATTGAAAAAGGTATTACACCAAAATCACAATTAACCATTACACCTGGTTCAGAATTGGTGCGCTATACTATTGAACGTGATGGATTGATTGATACTTTGGAAGGAATGGGCGCAATGGTTTTTGCTAACGCTTGTGGTCCTTGTATTGGACAATGGGCTCGTTTTGCTGATCCAATGACTGCACCAAAAAATAGTATTGTACACTCGTTCAACCGTAACTTTTCGAAGCGTGCAGATGGTTCTCCAAATACACATGCCTTTGTAGCTTCTCCTGAATTGGTAACGGCATTGGCTATTTCTGGAAAATTAGGATTTAATCCACTGACAGATACCTTGACAAATGACAAGGGTGAAGAAGTGATGTTAGATCCGCCAGTTGGAGATGAGTTACCTCAAAAAGGCTTTGATGTGGAAGATCCAGGCTACGATGCGCCAGCAGAAGATGGCAGTAGCGTAGAAGTAAAGGTTAATCCAGAATCAAATCGTTTGCAATTGTTGACACCATTTACGCCAATGACCCTAGATGAAGTGACGGATATGCGTATTTTGATTAAAACCAAAGGGAAATGTACCACAGATCATATTTCGATGGCCGGCCCGTGGTTGAAATACCGAGGACATTTAGAAAATATTTCTAACAACTGTTTCATTGGAGCAATTAACGGGTTCAACGACCAAGCAAACAACGTCATAAATTACGTGACTAACGAATACCATCCCGTTCCTGACTCTGCAAGAGCTTATCAAAAAGCAGGCATCGGAACGATTGTTTTTGGTGAAGACAATTATGGTGAAGGTTCATCTAGAGAGCACGCCGCTATGGAACCTCGTTTCTTAGGTGTAAAAGCCGTAATGGTGAAGTCATTCGCTCGTATCCACGAAACGAATTTAAAGAAACAAGGCATGTTAGGTTTGACGTTTGTTGATCCTGCCGATTATGATAAAATCCGTCAAGACGACCAAGTGAGTATTCCTGATTTTATGGAAATGGCTCCAGGTAAGAACTTGACAATTGTTTTGACACATGCTGACGGTACAAGCGATACATTTGAAGCAGCACACACCTATAATCAAGCTCAAATTGATTGGGTACGAGCAGGTTCTGCCTTAAATAAAATTCGTGAAGAAGCAGGTGTAGCTTAATAAGCGAACATACTTTATAAAATAGTGAAACCGCTAATGACCTTGTCGTTAGCGGTTTTTTTTGACTGGATTGTATTTGCTCGCCCTGAATTTAGAAACCTGTCTGCCTCAGGTAGAATTGCTGTTATGGTGATGGAGGTTTGGAAACTATTTTGAGGGTAGGGCTGATTATTTTATTTTTTGAGCCAATTTTTATTCACTCTTTATCTTTGCTAAATATTCTCTCGGCGTAAATATAGACAGTTCACTTTCCTTGTAATCTCTTGTATTTCGAGTTATAATAATTTCATGTTCTGCCTCAACAGCACAAAAATTCTGTATACTATCCTCAAAATCTTTAAACTTTGATTTTAGAGCCTTATCAATTACGGATTGACCTAAATTTTCTACATTAATTATTTTCAGTATTTTTCTTATTTTCAGGTCTGCCTTTTTCATATTTTCAAGCCTTCCGATGATGTAGTGTATATTCGCTATGCTCAAAAGAGATGAGTAGAGCTTGACTTCTGTTTCAATTGATTTTTCAATTAAATTTGCTATATCCTCTGAAAATGGTTCTCTATCAAGCAGCAAATCAAGCAGAACATCGGAATCAATAAAGAGTTTTTTCATTTACCCAGGTATTTTTCAAGACGTGCACCTTGTAGAATTTCTTTATAAGAAGTAAAATCATCAGGTAGTTTGATTGATCCTTTTAATTCTCGTACAATTTTTAAAGATGATTCCTTCTTATTCGTTTCTTCTTTTAAGGCAAGTGACTTAAGATACTCTTCTACTATACTTGATAAACTTTTGCCGCTTGACTTAGCATACTTTTTTGCTTCTTCAATTACAATTTGATTGACTGACAAGGTTAATTTAGTATTCATACGTATTATTTTTTACGTATAAAAATAAAATTTATTTATCAATTTTGCAAGATTTTTTGACGAAATCGTGTTTGCTCACTCTGAATTCAGAAACCTGTCTGCCTTAGGTAGAATTGCTGACATGACGACGTAGTTTTAGAAACTACGCCGAGCTGAGAGCTGAGAACCCTACTTATGCTAAGCGTCGGCTCTGCCTACGTTTTGGTGTCTAGCAAAATCTGTTTTGAGGATTTATATAGAATCGACCTCGTTACTTCACTAGATGTTATTGCTCTCCCCTAATTCGGAAAATTGCTGACGTTGCGACGTAGAAAGATTCTACGCCGAGCAGGGGATTTCATCATTACTGCTTTCAGTCTCACTTTTATTTTTTGATTGATTTTCAACTTCATACTTTACACCAACCTCCGCTCGGCGTAGGTTATCCTACGTCGCAATGACGGCAAGATTCTATCTTCAGCGATGACAACTAAATTTAGTCCAAAATAGAGTAATTTCATAAACATGCAAAACGGAATTTTGCTAGACATCAAATCGTAGGTGCAACCTACGCTTAACTAACAGAGGTGGAAATATCCAAAAAAAAATCGAGCAGACAATTCTACTTTATTTTTAACAAAATATTATTTCTTTATAAATATAACGTTTTCAAGACACAAACGCATTAAAATAAATGAAATATAAAGTTAAGGTATCAAATTTTTTTTGGTATCATTTTTTATTCTAAATTGCAAATCCTATACAGTTTAACCTTTTTCGGCCATTTGTTATTAAGGTAGATTGTTACCAAAAAGTAATTGTTATTTTTCAAAGAAACCGATTGGAATATCTGCTGTAGCTTCACTTTAAGTGGAATTATCATCTAGTTCATAAATGTAAAAAGGAAGACCATAAAAAAGAAAGGAATGTTAGAACTCTTTTCTACTGATCTTTCGTACCGAGTCACAATTTAGTTTTTTAACATCTAAATGCAAGGCTGGTAAATAAAAAAATCCACACTAAGTATTGACCTAGCGTGGATTTTTGAAGAATAAATAATTAGAAAGTCAGTGTCTAATCTCGTTCAAATAACCCAACACTAGCACCTACCCAATCTTTATCTTTGTTGTATTTGACGCCGATCATTTCGCCTTTACTTAATCGAGCGAGGTTATTGACGATGACGGGGCGAGGCGCACCTTTTTCCCAGAGCATCAGCATCCGAATTTCGCATTTAGCGGGCATATTGGGCGTTTGTATAACGGGAGAATAGCTTACTTTTTTCTGTAAAATATAATTTTCGGGATCTTTGATGGATTCTAAATCGTATTTATTTAGATTGATAATGACACCAGAACCAGCAAAGGAGTAGAGCGGTTTGAGGACGTAATTGTGTAAGTCTTCTGGAAACTCGTCTAGTTCATTTAAGAAGTATGATTCTGGGTTGTATTTGCTCTTAATCAAAGGCAATGTGTGCTTGCTGATACGGAAAAACCAATGTGGATGACCAATCCATTCGACGTTTGCTTCTTCGGTAAAATAGAACTCTCGTTTAAGATCGTCTCGTTTAATCAATTCATCAAAAATGACTCGATTCATGATTTTTTCTACACCAATTTTCTGCCCTTTTTCATTAATGTAGTATACATCTTTTCCTTCTTTTTTCAAGTCTGTTACGCACTTGATCGGAACACCTAGATGTTCTCTTGCGCCGTAAAAGTCGATACGGGTTACTTGTTGTTCGGGCTCTACTTCTAGTAAAACTACATTTTCGGGATTGCTGTTTCCGACAATTACTTTGCGTAAATGATCCATGTAGCCAGCAGAATCTAAGCCTTGAAAAAGGTGTGAGTGGGTGGCTGGTAAATCGAAATGTTTTTGAAAGGCATTTGCCAATAAATCCTGAAAAAAATACAGCGATGGAAAACCTTGTACTTCAATTAATTGTGGAATCAAACCACCTTTTCCGTCATCACATATTCCAAAATCCATTTGTAAGAAAGTCGTATGTTCGTTCTCGTTTGGAACAATCTGACCTGCTAGAACTGCCCCTTGAGAACGCTCTCGAAAATCTGGCTGTACAATAACATCCATGATTTCATCGCAAGCCTCGAAAAGTTGTTTTTTTAGATCATTGGATATGAAAATAGGCGTTTCCGACACTCGGAATGGTGGCACATGATCGTATGCCTGATTGATTTCGTTTAAAAAAGCCTGATACTTTTCTTGCGTAAAGGAAGCATTATATTTTTGGCGAAGCGTTTTGAACATTGGTGGGGGTTTAGAGTATCTAAAAAATTGTAGTTTTTTAGATAAGTTATTTTAATTGAACAATTCTCACTTTTGTTTTTTGTATTACGACTTTATTCTTTTCCATTGATGAAAAGAATCAAAAATCTAGTCGAATCGCATATTTCTCAGAACTTTTAACCTAGATTTTTAAAATTTTTCCGCTGCGACTCCAAAATTTTAAAAATTCTCCCTTTCGGGCGGTTAAAATTCTGGAAATTGCTTTTTTCGACAGTCCAAATACTAAAAAGGAATATCTATTGAAAGATCAGCTATTATAATTTTTTTTCCTTTCAAAATAAGAATTACTTATTTAATAAACAGCTACAGATTTAAGCGTATTAATTGCCTGACGTAAGAAGCCTGGTAAAACAGTATCATACGTTAACTGAATCGTT
>JAHDFQ010000066.1 GCA_020628085.1 Saprospiraceae bacterium | reverse complement strand
GCCATTTCTCGTAAATCGTTAAAATAAATATTTGCCAAATTATCCCAACTTAGTGGCTTGACAAAGGTAAGACCTTTCTCTATGATAGACGCTCGAAGTTCGGGATTATTTAAAATCAATTGAATTTTTTCGAGGTAATAAGCCGTATCATTGGTTGGACATAAAAAGCCATTTTCACCATCGGTAATTAGACTTTTCGGGCCACCGCCGTTGGCTACTACACAAGGCACACCCGAAGCCATCGCTTCAATAACAACATTTCCAAAAGACTCGGTATCCGATGGAAAAACGTAAATATCAGAGGACGCATATAAAATGGCCAATTCTTCGTGGCTGACCATTCCTGTAAAATGAGCGTTCGGCATTTGCTTCTCCACTTCTTCACGGGCAACACCATCGCCCGCTACTACGAAGTTATACGGTAATTTTTTCTCTTGGCACAAACTATATAACTCTATGAGCACTTTGAGATTCTTTTCCCAGACTAGACGACTGGCAAATAGAATCGTCGGATGATGATTTTTAGTGATTTTAAATAAATAATCTTTATTTAATTTGTTGGGATTAAATAAATTTTGGTCGATTCCACGTTGCCAAATTTGCATATTTTGACCATCCAATTGGCAAATATCTTGTAATTCTTCTTTGATTTGTGGTGTTGGAATATAGATTCGATCAATATTTTTATAAAAGTTTCTGGTCATGTTCACGCTCTTTTTGTAGAAGAACGGAAGCAAGGCTGGTAATTTTCTAAAATAATATTTTATGTACGTGATAAAGTGCGTATGATAAATAGAGATAATTGGAATCTGATGTTTTTGGGCGTAATCAGAAGCAAAATTCCCCAAAGGAGATGGGCTCGCAATATGGATAATATCAGGCTGAAAATCCGCTAATTTCTGACGCATTTTACCTTTTGAGAAATGTGGAAAAACGGCTTTGTAGGTACTATTAAATGGAATCCGAAAAGCTGGTAACTCAACCACTTCAAAACCCAAATCGTTTTTTGGCGGCATACCACAGTAGAACTGAAACTCAAATTGATCTCTCGGTATTCTATTCAATAATTGAAACATCGTACGACTTGCACCATCAAAATCTTCAATCAAAATTTCAGCAAAAAAAGCAACTTTTATTTTCTTCATTCGTGTGGTTCTGTTTTGCTACGGAGATACGGAGACGTAGAGTTTCAGTCATTACGAGTGTATTTTTATTGAGCAAACTCCGTGACTTTGCGTCTCTGTGGCTAAAGTAAAAGCAATATCTCCCTAAAAATACACCTTGAATCTTGCTCGCACACCCCACTCAGCAATGTTTGGATGATCTAAGTAATTGAATCGACGGATAACATCTACTCTGAAGAATTTAAAGATATTGGCAATACCAAATCCCCCTTCTATATATGGCTTTTCTTCTAGGCTATAAGTCGTTGGAATACCATCTTCGTTGGTCGCAAATGCAATTTGATTGTCGTTGATATTTGGGTCATTTCGGTCTTGTAAACCACCGTACAACACTCTAAAATTAAAAGCGGCTCGCCATTTCAATTTTCGAACCAACGGAATTCGGTTCATGATAAATCCATTGAAATCGTGATCTATCGTGAAACTAGCATATTGGTCGCTCACAAACTCCAAGAAATTCATCAAATTGTAAGCGTACAACTGAAAGGAATACGTTTGATTGGCTGCATGTACCATTAATAACGGATACGGAACTTCACCAAAAATCTTTCCTGCTTTGATCCGTACATCTGCATATCCGAGACGATTAAAGAAAAACCGTTTAAAGATATTTAGAGAAACATCATGATAATTATACTCTCCGTTGATGAATCCTTTTAAACCAATATTATATCGGAGTGTAAAAATCGGGTATTTGTTATAGATTGGAATACGATAGGTTTTACCCTGCATGAATTGTTCTTTAGGTGCCCAGCGCAAAATAGTTTTAAACTCCGTTGTCGTTAAATCTTGAATAATATCATCATCCGCTGCGCCTACTTTCCGATAAACTAAGTCTCCAGCTGCCGTTTGTATCCAATGCTTTAATCCCAATGAAACAGAGAAATTATTTCGGAATTCGTTCAGGTAGTTTAACTTATAAATATCACTGTATAAGAACTTATTATTGACTCCTCTTCTAAATGACAGTAAGAAGTTATCTTCCTGCACAAACTGTAATTGTTGTCCGGGAACACTCGTTTCTCGCTGTGCTGAAATACGCAAACGGCGTACTGGAAAATTATGGATATTCCCTTTATTTAACGCTTGACTGAGCCCCAAATAACCTTTCCAACGTTTATCTACAAATCCATAGGCAGCATACGTTTCGATCTCTGTTTTAGTACTAAAATTAGGAGTGGTTCGCCCTCCAATCCGTGGTCTAAATCCTTCTAAAGCGTTAAAACTATAAAAAGTATTGACAGGTCCCATCTCAAAATATGGTGTAATTTTGGTGTAACCAGAAAGTGCCAACGTTGCAATGTTCATGGCTCGTTTAAAAACTTTCACATTTTTTAAACTGTCTATTTTAGTATAAACCGTAGACTCTGAATACGATAAATCTTCATGTCGATTTTCTTCCCAGTAAGCTTCGCTATCTGTTCCTACTTCACTTTTTTCTTCTATATCTCGCCCTTTATAATCCTCATCAGGACGAGGTTGATTGATGACGATAGATCTATTAGAAACGGTTCGGCTACCATACATTCCCATTCCTTTTTTGGTTAAACCAAAATCGGCAGAAAAGTTATCTTTCGTTTGTATAAATCGACCATCTATTTTTTCAAACGTCTGTTCTAGTGACATCGCCTTAATCCAATTCAAACTAATATTAGAGTTGATCGACATATCGACTTTGGCAATATTATAATTCTCTTTATGTGCTATATAAAATGAACCTTGAAACATAATATCCAACTTATTTCGAGGTGCAAAGAACAATTCTATGCACTCCACTCCATCCACCATCAAGGTATCTTGAATATAATATTTATAAAAAGCTGGTGCATTATCCGCCGCTGGACCTAAAAATTGTTGATTAAGAATGAGAATATTATTATCGTAAATATCTATGTTTTGATACAGATTATTTAGGTATTGATTAAAGCCTTCATCATCGGCGTAGCCTTCAAAGGTGACCATCGTATCCGCTTTGATAATCTCTTTTTTATCTTTAGGTGATTTACGATATAAAACGTCTGAAAGGCTTTCTTTTAAATAAATCGGTAACATTTCTTGACCTTCAATAGCTGTCGTATCCAGATTTTCAAAAAGAAATTGGAATTTTTTAAAGGCTTTTCTATTCTTAAATTTCTCGGAAACATTACTTAATCCAAGTAGAATTTTTTCGTATTTTTCATACTCATAAAAATCGTAACTTGCAGGTCGGTTGACTTTTTTCTGGGCAATCACTTTTTTCATCAACGCTACTGCTGGATTATCCTTGTTGCGGTAACGTTCTTTTTCGGCAGTAACGGTTGCAGTTTCTAGGTTGATGGCGTTTTCCGAAAGTGTTACATCTATGGTTTGCGTTTTACCAATTTCAATAGGTATGGTCTTCGTTTGATAACCCAAATATGATATTTCTATGGAGTCCGTTGCACTGTTAGATTCCAATTCATAATTACCATCATAATCCGTATTCACACCAGTATTTGTACCGACAAAAGCAACGGCTGCTACGATCAAAGGTTCACCTGTATCTTGATCGGTAACCGTTCCTTTAACAATCGTAGTTTGAGCGTTAAGGGTGTTCCCAATACTACAAATACAAAAGATCGTAATGATCCAAAATGCATTTAAAAAAGTATATCTATGTATAAAATTCATTAAGAATTAAGTTTTATATCCAGCCATTTTCTTGATACCAATCTACGGTTTTGGCGACACCTTTTTCGAGAGTGTATTTTGGCGTAAAGCCCAGTAAATGATAGGTTTTATCCATCTCACAATCCCAAGAAGCAGCTTTTAGTTCTTTATATTTTTCAGCGTTCAACGGAGCTAATTTTCCTTGCAATCCAAAAAAAGTTTGTGAGACAAATGCCAAACCTTTTACAATAGGTAAAGGAATGGTCAATCTGAATGGTTTTTTGGATAATTGCCCTTGAACAGCGTTACCAAGAGCGGCTTTATCATACTTTTGACCGTCCGTAGCAAAAAACGTTTGGTCAACCGCTTTAGTATGTATCGCTTTTAATAATACATCTACTAAATCCTGAACGTATATAAAAGTCAATGTTTGTTGATGTCCACCAATTAATGGAAAAACACCTTTCGATATCAGTTCAAATAAAGTAAAAATATCTTTTTCTTTGGGCCCGTACACTGCTGTTGGGCGAACAATCACATGCGGTAAACTCGAATTGCGAACGACTGCTTCTGCCTTTAATTTACTTCTACCGTAATTAGTAATCGGATCCGCTTGTTCTAGTGAAATCGTATTACCATAATCGGTTGGCCCACAGGCTGCCAAGCTACTGACAAATATAAATCGACTTAATTGGGGTTGAAATCGTTCTAATAGATTAAGTAACGTTTGGGTCGCTGTTACATTAACAAATTGGAAGGTCTGGAAGTTTTTAGCTTTGGTAAGTGCTGCACAATGAATGGCAGCATGAATTTGTATTTGTTGTTGTTGAAGACTTTGAAAAACTTGCTCTAACGAATTTCTATCTGTCAATTCCGCTTCAAGGCAAGTAATTCCTAGTTCTTGTAAGTGTTTAGTGTTTGAGCTTTTTCGTACCAAAGCAAAAACGATATACCCTTCTTTTTGCGCTTGTTCTGCAAGATGACTACCAACAAAACCCGTTCCGCCTGTTAAAAGAAGATTCATCATACATTAACTTCTTTTTTATACAAACGATATTTTTTATAGACTTCGCTATTAATATTCTTGAGACCTCGATTCATCATCTGATTATTTTCCAAAATCCAAGATGCTTCACCACCGATATACCCTTTTTCACGTGCTTTTTTCATCAATCTTACATAAAAACAAACCTCAATACCTAGCGTTCGATATTCTTCTAATACGCCCAATGTAATTACTCGAAGTGATTTTATTTTAGAACGATTAAATAGCAATTTAAAAATTCCACTTGGAAGCAAACGCCCTTTTTTGACATCAATCATGACTTCGTTAATATTGGGCATAGTTAGAGTGAAACCGATGGGTTCGCCATTTTTTTCAGCAATAAGGACGAAATCTTTGTCCATAATGAGCTTCATATCTTTGGCAGTGTGATCGAATTCTTCGTCGGTCATAGGAACAAAACCCCAATTTTTATCCCAAGCAGAGTTATATACTTCTCGAATATTTTTAACCTCCTTTTTAAAATTCTTGAGATCAATGGTTCGGATAATAATGTTGTTTCGCTCTAAACGCTGTTCAATAATTTCGGCAAGTGTTACTACTCGTTCTGGAATAGTATCAATATCAAACCAGTATGCCAATAAATCCATTTGTTTTTCAAAACCATATTTACGCAATAAATCTCGGTAATACGGTTTGGCATATGTCATCATAATAGAAGGTGTTTTATCGAAGCCTTCTATTAGTAAACCAGCAGGGTCATTTGTAGAAAAATCGACTGGCCCTATGATATTATTAACATTTTTGGAAGCCAAGAAATCAGAGGCTGCATTGAGGAGTTTTTCAGCGGCCTCATAGTTATCAATCACATCAAAAAAACCGAAGAACCCATCTTTTTTCTTGGTGTATTCATTATGATTTTGGTTATAAATACCAGCAATCCGACCACAAATAGTATCTCCTTGATACACTAAAAATAATTCAAACTCGATATGTTTATGTGAAGGATGTTTTCCTCGTGTCAGCATTTCTTCTTGAGCAATAAACAGCTCAGGAACATAATTGGGGTCACCTTCAAATAAGTCATGTTTGAAATCAATAAACTGCTTTAACTGCTGCTTATTTCGGACGGTGACGAGTTTGATTTGCATGTTTAATGTTTGTTTTCATTAGCAATATTCCTACAAGGAATAGAAATAATACTTTTTATTACACTTCTAATAGTGTATCTAACAATGGATTTCTTTTTTGATCGACAAATCGTTCTACACCCAATTCGTCCGCTACTTTAATCATTTTAGCAATGGCAAATTCAATTTGTTCTTTTGTGTGTGTTGCCATTAAAGAGAAACGGATCAGACTAGAATCAGAAGGTACTGCAGGTGAAACAACAGGGTTTACAAATACATTTTCTTCTAACAATCGTTTTGTAAATGCAAATGTTTTTTCATTGTCACGGATATAAACAGGAATGATTGGTGTTTCACTTGGTCCGGTTTCGAAACCAGATTTACGTAATTGTTCCATCGTGTAATGGGTATTGTCCCATAACATTTCTAGCCTCCATGGTTCTTTTTCAATAATTTCTAAAGCCGCAGAAGCACTTGCCACGGATGCAGGTGTCGCACTTGCACTAAAAATTAACGAACGAGAATTATGTTTTAAATAGTCAATAACAGATTGGTCAGCGGCGACAAAACCACCTAAAGAAGCTAGCGATTTACTGAAGGTACCTACAATAATATCTACCTCATCCGTCAAACCAAAATATTCAGCTGTACCCGCTCCACGTTCACCCAATACTCCAACAGAATGAGCATCATCGACAACTACCGTTCCACCATATTTTTTCGATAATCGAACGATTTCAGGTAAATTGGCAATGTCGCCTTCCATACTAAATACTCCATCTACAACAATGAGTTTAATTGCATTTTCTGGAAGCTTCATTAAGCGTTTTTCTAAACTACGCATATCATTGTGTCTAAACTTCAACACTTTTGCATAGTTTAATCGAGTCCCTTCATAAATTGAAGCATGGTCATATTCATCAATTAAAATATAATCGTGACGACCGGTGATTGCTCCAATTACACCTAAGTTAGCTTGAAAACCTGTTCCAAAAACGAGTGCTCCTTCTTTACCAACAAATTTAGCTAGCTTGGATTCTAATTCGATATGTATATCTAATGTTCCATTCAAAAAACGAGAGCCTGCACAACCAGAACCATATTTTTCAACAGCTTTAATCGTTTGCTCTTTAACATATGGGTGATTGGTAAGCCCCATATAACTATTAGAACCAAACATCACTACATCTTTGCCGTGTATTTTAACGACAGTATCTTGGTCAGAGGTGATAGGTCTGAAATAAGGGTAAATATTTTGTTGTTCTAGTTTTTTGTGGATATCAAAACCTATCATTTTTTGATAGAATAAATTGTTTTTCATGCGGCTGATCGTTGTGTTTGAACTTTCTTTGTAAAGCTAAAGTTCGGTAATTCTTAAATTGATGATTTAGTGTAATCTACAATTAAGGTGTAAATATATTTCGGTATTGGCTTCTTATTAAGTATAATTTTCTGTTGTTTAGCATTGTTAGACATGAAAAATGACTGACAGTCATTTATGTGGTTTATTACACTATTAACAACGCTATCCAATCTAAAGTTTTAACAATTTCTTAAAATCTACTATGAATATAGCATTTAACAGACGAATTGCATTATTATTGTGACTAATAGACGGTTTATTGATCTATTTTTTATGCTGAGTTTATCGTGTTTACAAACGGTTGAACCAAATTATATTTGGGACATTTTTAGTTTTTATTTCTTTGAGGGTTAAATATTGATAATCAACATTTTAATTATCAGTATTCATCAAAAAATAAGAATAAAATTTGCTTTATATAGAACTATACTTTTAACTGTCAAATACCTCTCAATAAAACGTTTTAAAGACATGAGCGTTGCCTTGATTTATATAAATATTGAAAGTATTGACGAGGGTTAAATTATGAGGGATTTACCACTCCCAACGAAGGACTAAATTTGGTGTAAAGCCGAGATCAAGTTGATCTGAATATGAAATACGAGGGGTCGTTTGTGGCATTCGTTCTATATAAATGTTCCGATCGTAAATATTTTTTTGGTTGTAGATGTTATTCAATGATAGCCCAATTATTCCTTTCCAATTTTTTTCTTTTTTTGATCGAATAGTATAGGTAATAGAGGCGTCTAAACGATGTAAATTAGGTAAACGTTCATCATTAAATTCGTCGGTTGTGGGAACAATAATTTCAATGGGCATTCCCATATTAGGCATAGCCAAATTAATCTGAAAATTATCTAAATTAGAATAGGGCGTTCCAGATGTAATTTGCCAACCTAAAGCGATATCCCAATTGTTAATTGACCATTGATGTACCCAATTTAAAGCATGTGGCTGGTCGTTATCTGCTCTAAAAATAGAATCAAAAAATTGATCAAACTGATGTTCTACTTCTGAATACGAATAACTTATCCAAGAACGATAATTTCTCCAACGTTTTTTTATCAAAATATCGACTCCATTAATGCGTGCACTTCCAATAAAAAATTGATTGCTATTACTTTCATCAAAACCATTAGATAAAGAAGACAATCCATTCATATTTCGACGATAGATTTGAACATCAACCAACCAAGTTTTTTTACTGTAGACACCACCTATTTGAATTTGATTGGAACTCAAAACAGGCACTTCTTTAGATGCTACAATCACCCAAACAGGTATACCAATACTTGCTTGATCTTGTTTTATTTCGATTAATTGGCTCAAAAACTGATAATATCGACCTGCATTTACGTAAAAGTTCAAATAATTCGTTGGTTTATACCAAAGTCTCAATCTCGGTTCGGCATAATACTGCTGATTCTGTTGAAAATAACTTCCTCTCAGACCCAGTTCTCCTCCAATTTTTCTATGCTCTGCCGTTGAAAAAGAACCGTACATAACTTGTACATCGGAATTTAAACTCCTGATCTCATTCACAAGATTTTGCTGTCGGTTAAACCTTGTTATTTCGTAATCAATATCGTAGTTGGTAAAAATATAACCAAGTTTATACGTATTAGAAAATTGATCTTCATAGGTATTTATAAAATGTAATTGTTGCTCTTTTATCGCATTATTTTTGGTACCTGCTCGATCTGGTTGAGGTCTGTTCTCAAAAATCTCATTGTATTGATAATTGTAGCTGTACTCCGTATCAACAGTTAAAATTTTAGATTTGAAATTTGGTGTCCATTGATGTGTCCAGGAAACGCTAAATCCTTGATTATCTAAGTATAAAGTATCAGCTTGTTTAATTTGAAAATCTGTATTATTTATATCTGATTTGAAGTCGTTGTTTCCGTAGAAACCAGCTATACTAATCTGATCTTTTGCTGTCGGTTGGTATGAAAATTTAATATTAGTATCCAAAAAAGAAAACTGATCACTAATCTCGATGCCCTGTGGAATCTTCCCTGGTCGTACATTTTGTAGTAGGACAGAACGGTGGATTCTTCTGGATAAATTCTCATAGGTTGGTGTTTTCCAAGCATTGGGTAAAGAATGTCGAGCGGATAGAATAATAGATGCTTTATTTTTCAATAACGGAACAGCAGCATTGGCATATCCATTTAATAGATTTATACCCATCCCAAAACTAGATTTGTTGGTTACTTCTTTAGATTTCAAGTCGATAACACCAGAAATCCGACCACCATATTCAGCATCAAAGCCACCTCTATATACTGCTACTTCATCTACTATATATGGATTGAAAGCAGAGATCAACCCAAAATAATGTGCCGAGTGATACATTGGAATATCTTCCCAGAGGGTCAAATTTTGATCGGGTGTACCACCACGAATTGAAATGCCTCCAGCGGTATTATTCGGTGAGGAAATACCTGGTAAGAACTGAATAGTTCCCAGTATATCTGGTTCAACTTGACCTGGAAGCGCACCGATTTTATCAGGTTCTAAGATAGTAGATGCGTTGTTATTTTCTAGCTTTATGCCATCAGTTAAATAGTCTACCACAACGATGAAGTCTTCATTAAATTCTGTTGATTCTAATTCAATAATCGGACAGTCTTTCGAGAAGTATTCGACGGATAATATTCGTTCTTTGTAACCAATATAACTAATAATTAGAGAGTCTTTGGGGTACTGATTTATGTTGAAATTAAATGATCCGTTTTCATCTGTAAATGTTCCTTTCTCGCTATTTTTTTGATATACATTAGCAAATGAAAGTGGGATTTGAGTTCTTTTATCATATATAAATCCACAAATATCATGAGTTGATAGATCATTTTCAGTTGTTCCTATCTTTTCATTTCCGTTTTTATTTTTAGGCGTGAGTAGGATATATTTTTCATCTACAATTTCAAATTCTAAATTAGTTTCAGCTAATATCTCCGTCAAAAAAGCTTGAATGGGTAGATTATTTCTAGGAATAGTCAACTTATATTGAGGTAAATCACTTTCTTTATAGGAGAACAAAAACCCGTATTTACGTTCCAACTCTAATAAGACTAAACCTAGAGCAATATCATCGTTATCCAACTCAATATCAATGGCTTGTGCAACAGTAAACTGTACTGAGCACAACATAAAATATAGTCCAAAAAATAAGAATTTGAGAAAATTCAAAGGCGTATTTATTTACTCAAATATACGGTATTTTCATTCCGAATAGTATATTTAATTTGAAGTGGATCGAGTACTGTTTTTAAAGCGGTAGCAAGGTCTTTATTCTGGAAATTACAAGACAAAATGGTTTGAGTGTCTACACCCGTTGGGATAATCCGAATATTGAACTGCCGCTCTAATTCGGCTAAAACAGTTTGTAGTGTTGTTTTTCTGAATCTAAAAATTCCGTCTATCCAGTTACGTTGGTTGGCTTCCAGTTTCCATTCTTCTATAATTTGATTATTTGATATTCTGACGGCTTCCCCTTTTTCCAATGATCTAAGAATCGTTCCGTTTATAGCAAAAACAGCTACTTTACCGCTTTCACAAAAGACTTCTAATTCCTTATTTCGTTCTCTAACATTAAAGGTTGTTCCGAGTACTTGAATACGACCGCTAGATGTTTTTACAATAAATTTTTCACCTTTAGTGACGTCGAAAAATGCTTCCCCTTCTAGGGTCAGCGAACGGTTTTGATCCCATGAATTAGGTAAAAAAGTCAATTTACTTTCTGCATTTAAAACAAAAGTCGATCCGTCTGGTAATTGACCTTCTGTTTGTTCGCCTTTTGCCACTTCATATACCGTTTGACCTATATTTTGACCAAAGAAAAACCAAACTGCCACTAATAATATAGAAGCTGCTATTCCATACCGAACCCAGGTCGATAAAAAAACTCGACGATCTTGCTTTTTGGAATGGGTTGTATTTTTTTTCGCTGCCAACACCAGTTGTAAAACCTTCTCTATATCAAAATCAGGTGCTTGAAAATTTGCTGTTTGTTGATATAGGCGTGTTAAAGCATCGTATTCTGGTCGTTGCTTAAAAACTTCTAATTCTTCGGGATTGAGGTTTCCGTTCACCCATTTATGTAATAGTTCGTCATTTATCATCATTCGTTTTTGAATATAAGTAGTAGGTCAGAAAAATCCACCTGCCGTCGGGCAGGCAAGTAATTTTGTCCGACCGCTTACTTCTGATTTTAATATAAAGACAACTATATTTTTAAAAGACCTACTTTTTTATTTTCTAATATTCGAATAAAATTGGTTTTTCATCATTAATCAATACCAGTATGTGTGGTTTTCCTTGAATATCGATTGATTTGATTTGACGCACCTCTCCTTCTATTTCAAAACCCGATTTTTGTCTGTCAAGCAGTTCAAAATTTCCTTTTCCATCACCTAAAAGAACATTTCCTTTTGAGGCATCCAGTTTAGAAAATTGAGGAATAAATCCATACTTATTACCACCCATCACCAAATCCAAATTTTCGTCTTGGTTAACATCAACAAAAGCTGCATCATTAACACAAGATAATTGAATCTCGTTGGGCAAAGCTTTTATTGTAAACTGTCCATTTCCTTCATTAATAGCAATACAGGATTTTAAATAATTTGCTTCTCGAACTAAAGCTTTACCTAGTTTTTCCTTGGGTAAAATATCTTGAATGCCTTTATCTGCATAGTCCTTGTGCATGATGTTTTGCTTTTTGATAGATACGATTTGTTCTGCTAAATCCTTTTTTAGAAAAACAGGACGATCTTTCCCTTCGACGGTTCGAGTCATGATTTTATCGAAAGAACTATTGTCATCAAAGTCGTTCATCCATAATTTTATTGGATTTTCCGCAGTTGCTTTTAAATAAAAGTTCGTTCCTACATTACCCAACACTAAGTCTTGGTCGCCATCGCCATCGATGTCTGCGGCTTCGCAAGTGTACCACCAACCTGCATAATCTGATAAATTTGTTGCTTCCAGATGTACTTTTTTCCCTTCAAATGAAAAGATTTTCGGACTACTCCACTCTCCTACTACGACTAACTCTTTACGATTATCTCCTAAAAGATCAATCCATTTTGCATCTGTTACCATTCCTGCATTTCCTATATCTGGAATGTTTTTGGAAACGTTCATAAAGTTACCTGAACCGTCGTTGATGTATAAATAGTTCATCGGTGGTAAACCATATTGTGCGGGCATACTTCGAGAACCGACAAATAAGTCTTGATCGCCGTCACCGTCAATATCATGTGCTATTGCCACACTAGTATTCATACCGTTTATTTTGAAAGCACTCGAATTTAACTTGAAATCCCCTTTTCCATCATTCAAATATAAACGATCTTGCATTTCACGTGATTTGGGAGATTTTTTGTTACCACCAGAACCAACGAATAAATCTGGATCACCATCATTGTCAGCATCAAAAAAGCAAATCGCCGTATCTTCGAAGTCATAAAATTTTTCAAAATCAGCTACTGTTTTTTCTTCATAACCTGTTTTGGTTTGTAGGTATAAACTCCCTGCTTGACCTGCTGCGCCACCAATATAAATATCTTCTAAACCATCATTATTTACATCGGCAGTGGCGGCGTTTGGTCCTTCTTGCGAGAGCATCATTGGTATATTTCGCTCATAGTAAAAGTCGTTAAATGCATCTTCTTCGTGTTTTTCAAAAGGTGTGTTTACAGGTTGGAAGATCGTATTTACAGAGCTCGTGGAAACGATGGGTTGAAATTCTTTTTCCGTATTTTTTTGAATCGTTAATAACTCATTGATCGGTGTATCACTTAGCGTTTGAACAGTTTTATCAGCCCAGATTACTTGAATAGAATCTATGGCAGTTGTACCTCCAAGTCCAATTGTCATTTTATAATCAATAGAAGATTGAAAACCTCTGGACGGAATGAGTTGTCGATTCAATACTTGGTCTTTCACAAATACATTAACTGTTGCGCCTATCGCAAAGGTATTCTTAGCTGCTCCTTTTAATTGAATAGTAATATAGTTGTTCGAACTCTGATTTTTGTACACCATGGCTGGTTGATTGACATTGTTAATCACCAAATCCAAGTCTCCGTCATTGTCTAAATCACCGTAGGCAGCTCCATTTGAAAATGTTTTTTTCTCAAAACCCCAATCATTAGTTACATCTTGAAATTCTAAATTACCTTTATTTTGAAAGGCTTTATTGGCAACTGGTATGGATGGCATTTTTGAGATCACTTCATTTAATTCTTCTTTTTCGCCTGTCATTGTCATTTTTTGAATAATGTCATTAGCAAAAAAGTCAATAAAATCTTGATCGGTTACGTCGTGATAAATTCCATTACAAACATAAATATCAGTTTTGGAATCATTATCCATATCGAACATCAATGCGCCCCAACTCCAATCGGAAGCTGCTACACCTGAAAAGTGGGCAATTTCACTAAACGATCCATTTTGGTTGTTTAGCTGTAAGGTGTTTTGCATGTATTGGTGATAAAACCCCTTTTTCTGCTTGAGTTCATAAATATTAATATTCTCAAAAGAGCTGGTTGTTTTGAGACGTTGGTCATCGTCAGGCAACATATCCGTAACAAAAATTTCAGGTGCACCATCATTATTGATGTCTGCCATATCTGCCCCCATAGACGACATACTGATGTGTTTTGTACGTTGTTCTAATTGTTCTGAAAAAGTTCCATCTTTCTGGTTGATGTAAAGGTAATCTCGTTCAAAAAAATCATTAGAAACATACATATCTGGGTATTGATCGTTATTGACATCACCAATTGTAATACCCAATCCGAACCCAATCAGACTTCCATAAACACCTACTTCTTCACTTACATTTATGAATTTTCCATTGTCATTTCTCAAAAATTGATCACCCCCACCTTTGATAAAATCTTCCACTTCCCAATCTTTAGCCCGTAAATCTCGTTTATTGCTATAATTTAATGTACTCACAGGTATAAAACTATTATTCAGAATATAACAATCCAAGTCTCCATCTAAATCGTAATCAAAAAAAGCAGCGTGAGTTGTATAACCATTTTCATTAAGTCCATACTCTGATGCTTTTTCAGTAAAAGTCAGGTCTCCATTATTAATAAAAAGAGCATTTTCTTGACCGATTCCTTTTTGGTAACCTGCATTACAAACATAAATATCCAACAATCCATCGGCGTTTAGGTCAACCATGACGACACCAGTACTCCATTTCTGGGCTTCTTCTATACCTGCTTTTGTACTTATATCTTCAAATTCAAAGTTCCCTTTATTTAGAAATAGTTTATTTGCTCCCATATTGGCAGTAAAAAACACATCTGATAAACCATCATTATTGATATCGCCTATTGCGACTCCACCACCATTATAGAAATTTCGATAATTGAAAATATTAAACCCTTTAGAATTTTCGACTGTATTTTTAAAATCAATACCTGTTTGTTTAGAAGGGAGTTCTTGAAATAATGTGTCTGAATTGACGGGTTCTTTTCCACAACTAACTAATAATATGGATATAATTATCCAGATACTATATTTCATAAGCTACTTTTGTACTTTACTTTTGGTAGTATTCAGCCGATTTCGACTGGGTTTTTGATGGGGGATGGTATCTAACAAGTTTCTAATTTCCTCAACATTATCTGTTATCTTTGAGATATGCCACTGTAAATTTCTACGCTGAAACTCTTCTTCTTTCAGTCGTTTGAATTCGTTTATCATATAAACGTGAAACTCTGGGCTGAGCCAAGATGCAAATTGTAGTGCAATATCAGCATGTGCATAAGTCCCACCATATCGACCTGCCTTGGAGTAAATACCAATAGCATTAGTAAGTTTCATCCACTTTTTAACAGACATGATAAAAGTACTTTCAATGAACTCTTGTTTAATTTGGTGGAATTCCACCAAATTAAAATCTTTGTTATTCACCTTTTCCCAAGCTCCTAAAAATTTGATAGTAGAACCATTTCGCAACCAATTCCTAATAAATTCACTAGGCTCTCCTTTGAAGCCAACTGACATGTCATTTAGATTGACATAATCTTCTTCGTCAATAGGCTGCATTCTTATTTCAATACCTTGAATAACTATTTTCTTCTGACTCATATTATTTTTATTACCAAAACATGCTAACAATAATAGCAGTGAAAATTAATAAAATAACTGATAAAATGCGATAGTTTTGATACCAAGGTAACCCTCGTAACTCTTCCGTTTCTTCTTTTATTAATTGTGGCGACCACGTCAATTTATCCGTTTTAATGGCTGGTGGTGCAGGAGTAGATGCACTTACAAGAATGTGTACAATTACACACAATACAAATAAAACAGTCGTTCTCAACAAGAAATGTAATTGGAAAAACCAATGATCTACACCCTTTACTATTCCAACAACCCAAATAAATGCCATTAAGAACCCAAAAAGCAAACTAATAAATGACCCTGTTCCATTGGCTCGTTTCCAGAACAGACCTACAATAAATGTAGAAGCAATTGGAGGTGCGATATAGCCTAAAATATCCTGTAAATAGGCAAATAAATTCCCGTATTTACCAATTTGAGGCGCCCAAAGTGATGCCAGAATCACCAACACTAAAGTAGCAATTTGACCTGCTCGAACCAACTGTTTACTCGTCATATCTGGCTTTGCCTTATTCACAAAATCCATAGTAATTAAGGTTGATGCGGAATTAAATGTTGCCGAAATACTACTCATCATGGCAGCCAATAATCCAGCTACCACTAATCCTAACAGCCCTGCGGGTAATAGATCAAACAACAAAGTTGGATAAGTATAATCTATACAATCTGCTAAGTTTGTACACGGGCCAGCAGAAGTAATATAATTGATATTAGCACTTTCTCTATACAGCAAGAACGCTAGCGTACCAGGAATAACCATGATAAAAATTACGGGCACTTTCAAAAATCCAGCAAATAATGCTCCCCAACGACCATGATTAATGTCTTTAGAACTCAATACTCGTTGTACCATAAACTGATTATTCGCCCAGAAGTAGAAGCCAAGTAATGGAACACCGGTCACTAAACCCCACCAAGGAACAATAGGTTCTTTGTATTGTCTCCACCAATCACCTGAATTATCACGAACAATACTTAAAGCTTCCGAGGCATTCTTATCGATTACTCCCGCAGCATTTAAGTTGTTTAATTGGTCAATCATCGCTGACCAACCGCCTACTTTATCGAAAGCATAATACGTCAAAATACAAGATCCAAAAATCAATACGATAGCTTGGATCACTTCTGTTTTTACGACTGAACTCAGTCCTCCAGGTATCGTATATGCAGCAGCAGCTAAGGCCAAGCAAACAATAATAACCCATGGTGCAACGGTTGGAAAAATAACACCTAATACAATCAAACCAACGTATAGTGATGCCGCTGTGTCAATAAGAATATTCCCAACAATCATCAGCATGGAAAAAATGTATCTAGAGCGAACATCGTATCGTCTTTCCAGAAACTCTGGCATGGTATATACCCCACTTTTCAAATAAAATGGTAAGAAAAATATGGCAAAAAATACCAATACAACAACTGCATACCATTCATAGTTATAGACTGTCATATCCAATAAATATGCAGAACCCGCTAAACCTATTAATGTAGAACTAGATATATTTGCGGCAAATAATGAGATACCTACGACGGGCCAGGTCAAACTACGACCACCTAAGAAATATTCCTCCGAAGAGTTTTGCTTTCCTTTTAAAATACCATAAATCACGATACCTATAAGATAGATACCCATGATAGCAAAGTCAAGGCTACTAAGTGAAAACTGCATATTTATTACTATTTGTTTTATCGATTGTTTACTCCTTGAAGGTACATAAAAAAAGGTTATTCATAAAAATATGAATAACCTTTTTATAATGATATTTCTGTAAACCAACCTAATTTGAATAGAGGAATGTAGTTGATTACATTCCTCTACATCAAATTCAAATGATTGATTTGTATTTTAATAACCAGGGTTCTGCATTAAGTTAGGATTTGCAGCTAAAGAACGAGTGGGTACAGGGAACAATAAACGCTCATCGCCTGAAGCTGGCTTATCATCCCAAGCATCCAAATATGCTCCAAAACGAATCAAATCTGTACGACGGTGTCCTTCCCAATATAACTCACGACCACGCTCTGCTAGCATAGCTGCTTCATCAAGATCACTCAATTCAGAAGCTCCACGAGCTGAACGTAATACGTTTACCATATCTAATGCCTCACCATCCATTCCCATACGCATCATTGCTTCTGCTTTCATCAACCATACATCTGCAAAACGGTAAATAACTAAGTCATTATCAGCATTATCACCATTGATATAATCAATTGGATATTTGATAACTCGTACACCTGTCACCTCTAAGTTTGGTCCACTTTCTCTGATATCGACCTCAGGAGTAAAAGCCAATGGGTTTCCTGTTCTGTCTTCTAAAGGATTTCCCTCTGCATCAAATTGCTGACCTTCTAAAAGACCTGCACGGATACCACTCACGTCTGTCATACCTGGGTAATCTGCACCTTTACGAATATCGCTATCTTCAAAACTGTTGTAAAAATCAGCTAAAGTAGTAAATCCATTCCAACTAGAAGGCGTTTGGTTGTAATGTAATGTCATAAACCAACGAGACCGAACTAAACCAGAACTCACACCACCTTGATTCAAAGAAGTAAAGATGTTCTCGCTAGATGCTGTATTATTATCAGGTGAAAAATTACTGTAATAATCTGTAGTTAAGCTATATTTTTGACTATTAATAATCTCATCTGCTAAGCTTACTACTTCTTGCATGTCAGCTGTTTCGTTAGAAGGTGCTGAACGGTTTAAATAAGTTCCCTTATTCAATAGGGTCTTCATTTTCAATACTCTTGCAGCATCTTTGTTTGCAACAAAAGCACTAGATGGATCACCCTCAGGAAGATCATTCATGATCGCATCTATCTCAGCAATAATGTAGTCAATGGCTGCTCTTGCATCACGCACTTCAGCATCATCTAACAAACTTCCACCAGGTAAACGGAAAGGTACTTGTCCCCAGCCATCTAATACGCAATATTCAGCAAATGCACGTAAAAAACGAGCTTCTGCTGCTTGTTGTGGTGAAGGATCGAATTGCAACATATTTGTAGCAGCATAAGAAGTTGCTAATAATTGAGAAAATGTCTCTGCAATATACTCATGTTCTGCATTCCAGGTGTGGTCGTGTAACACACGCCATACACCATTATCGTCCCAGTCACCCCCACGAGTTGGGCCTATACATTCGTCAGAAGTATGCTCTTGGAGACAAAAAAGACGGTTTTGATCCATTAGGGGTGCACGTAAACTTTCATATGTACCCGTTAATAGTTTATCGGCTGTTAATATTTCAGCTGCTGTTTCTTGCGAAATATTATCTAACCTTTCTTCCTCTAAATCTGTACAAGCAAAAAAGCCTGTAGAAATAGCGAATAATAAAAGATATTTTTTCATAATTTTTAAATTTAATATTATCAAAACAATATATTAACTTTCAATATAAATTGAATCATTTGAATGTCAAAAATGTTTTGTTTGTTTTACATAACTTTAGAAAGATGCTGTTACACCTAAAATAATATTTCTTGCAGATGGATATGGAATATATTCTATACCGTTTGAAGGAATACCGTTTCTAAGGTTTACTGTATTTACTTCAGGGTCAAATCCAGAGTAATCTGTAATTACAAAAAGGTTTTGTCCTGTTAAAGATATATTTATATTTTTAATATCTCCAAGGTCTCCGATTCTGTATGCTAAAGTTGCATTAGCTAATTTTAAGAAATCAGCATCCTCAATGTAACGTGAAGAAGCTGTTGGAGAGTTGGTGACATCTTCTGTAATTGGCCCTTCTAAAAAACGGCTATCTACATTACGTCCCCCTAAAAGGTTTGGAACACCGATTACAGTATGAGCCGTATTATTATAAATCTGGTGTCCAAATGCGCCATTAAAGTTCATGCCTACAGAGAAATCACCAAAGGTTCCATTCAGGTTGAAACCCATGATTATGTCTGCATTAGGATCACCTAAGAAAGTAGGAGCTTCATTGTTAGCAAACGTATTAAATCCAGCATCATCAAGACCAGTAAATTCACGTGTATAAAAAGAATTTAATGGTTGTCCATCAGTCATTACCTGCACGAAAGCACCTGATGCACCCTGACCAAACAATTCACCTGCTGGTAAGTCTGCCCCATCATAATCTCTAAATTCATTATTAATCAATGCAGCATTAAATCCTATACTAATTTGTGCATTTTCATTGTCAACTACATAAGCAGTTAATCCAAGCTCAACTCCACTATTAACTACTTCACCATCAATATTCTGCCAAACACGTGTTTCAGATGGACCTGGCTCAGAAACGAATGGATCTAATAATAAATCCGTTGTTACTCGACTAAAGTATTCGATTGTACCAGAAAGCGCATAATCAAACAAAGCAAAATCAACACCGACATTGGTTGTTGTCGAAGTTTCCCAACGTAAATCCGCATTACCACCTCTTGATTCACGAGCACCTTGTAAATCTGGTCGTAATACATAAGTACCTTGTGAGGCACCATTCGGGAAAGACTGGTTTCCTGTCTGTCCCCAGCCTAATCGTAATTTGAACTGATCGAACGGTCCATCAGCTAAGAAATCTTCATTGTGTAGATTCCAAGCAGCAGCAACAGATGGGAATACACCATATTTATTATTATCACCAAACTTGGTAGAACCATCCGCACGAACAGTAGCTGTTAATAAGTATTTATCGTTCACTCCAAAGTCAGCACGTGCGAAAAAAGATTGAAGTTCACTTCTTTCAGCAAAAGAACCTACTTGCCTATTTTGTGTATCACTATTACTAATTGAGTTTACATTAATGGGGTTGTTTGGTAAATCGAAACCTCTTACATACATACCATTCCCTCTAAATTCGAAATCTTGATATTCATATCCAATCAAACCTGTGAATGTTAAGTTATCAGACAAATCGTCAGAGTACTGTAATGTATGCGTGTGTAACTGTGAAGATAACTGTGTATTAGAATATCCAGCTGTACCTAAATTTTCTACGTTCTCTAAATTTAAAGCACCAGACAGTCCACCTCTTGTGTAACCATTACTTCTATTGATACCATAACGATAGCGGTACTGTAAATTATCTGTAAGGTTTACATAAGGAGATAAACTACCTAATAATGTAGTTACATTAGCAATTTCACTGTGAGCCTCCAACATCAACAACGGATTAATCGTAGTTGCTGCAATCGCTGCACCAGAATCATTATTGGTAGGTGAAGTTGGCTGTCCATTGGTAATTAATGGAACAGTTGGATTCCACTGTAATGCTTGACCGACTAGGTTACCTGTGAAACCAGGATTCGACGAAATTGGTGCAATGTCTTCTCTTGAATGCGCAGTGATTATGAAGATATCTAATCCAGCTCGATCATCAAAAAACGTATAATTAGAATTTAAGGCTGCGTTATAACGCTTGATCCCCGATTCTTTGATAATACCTTCTTGGTCGTGTACTCCTAATGAAACTCTGTAGTTACCGTTTTTAGAACCTCCACCGATAGATAAATTATATCGTTGAGTAATTCCATTTTGTAAGATTTCATCAAATGCATCTACATTAGCACCTCCATCATTACCAGGAATATTATAATCTGATAATGCATTTCGGTAACTTGCCGCATCTAAAACATCATATCTCTTTAAAATAGAACTTGTTCCTAAAGAAGCACCAAAATCAATTGTTGGCTCTTGGCTACGTCCTTTTTTTGTAGTTACAATGACAACTCCATTCGCACCACGAGAACCATAAATCGCAGCAGAAGAAGCATCTTTTAATACAGAGATATTAGAAATATCGCTAGGGTTCAAGAAGTTTAATGGGTTAGAAGAAGGTTGATCTCCAAAATCAGCTGCAATCAAACCTGCTCTTGCCGAACGACCATCTAAAGGAACTCCGTCAATTACATATAAAGGCTCTGCACCTGCTCGAATAGAGCTGTTACCACGAATTTTAATCGTAGCATCACCACCAGGCTGTCCGCTGTTGTTGATGATATTAACACCTGCAACACGTCCTTGGATCAATTGGTCAGGAGAAACTACAATTCCTTGATTAAAATCCTTTTCTTCAATGGACGCTACTGAACCTGTTACATCAGATCGTTTCGCAGAACCATATCCTACGACAACTACTTCGTCTAATACTGAACCAGCAGACAAAGCGACGTCTACTACATTCGAAGCTCCAAGGGTTATGTTCTGTGTAGCATACCCCGTGTACGAGACTTCGAGTTCTGTTGCACCACTAGGAACATTGATAGAATACGTTCCATCAATATCCGTTACTGTACCAGAACTTGTACCCGATACTAAAATACTCGCTCCAATTAATGGTTCGCCATCACCCCCATCGGTGACCGTACCCGTAACTGTGCGTTGAGCAAAGGATGTATTACTAAATGCTACAAAAAAAAGTAGCAACGCAATACCCTTGACTAAATTGTTGAATTTAAGTTTCATACAAATCAATTTAATTAAAAAAAATAATTTTTATATTCATTTATAACATACTGATATAAATGAATATGCTGCATTAAAATATGCAACTTTAATATTCTGAAAATTTTGGGCCAATACAGGGATTTAATTCCTGTTGTAAAACTAGGTTAGTATGACTTTTTTGTGAGTTGTGTTTAGGTGTTCATTGTGTTTTTTATACACTATGATTAGGTAAATATAGCTAATAGTTTGTAATTTGACAAAATACAAAATGAAATATTGACAGTTTTTTCAATTTGGAATCTTGTTTTGTTTTAAGTTCCTATTTTATTACTTTTATAATAAGTTGATTATACATAAGTTATACAAGAATACACATTTTGATGTACTAATTGGCTTACCTTTAAAATTAGTATAATAACCGCTTTCAAAACCTTCAAAAAAGATATAAAAATCTCCTAATCGTCAATATTTCATAACTTTTTTGAAGGTTGGCGTTGTTATACCTGCCTGCGGCTGGCAGGCAAGTAATTTTGTAAAGGCACTTACCATATAAAAACATTATTTTAAATTTAAAATCCTATTAAAACAATTTTAAATCATTATGAAAACAATGAAACAACTCATTACAACTATTCTCTTTATTTATGTTATTATTAATAATTTTCATGCTCAATCCACTTGGGATATTACAGCTAACAATATAAATCCTAATCAATATTTTGGGGTGACCGTTGCGAACGGGATGGTGGGTTTAGTGAGTGATCCTGTACCTATGCACATTAAAGATGTTGTGCTAAATGGTGTATTTGATCGGTATCAACGTGGACGGGTGAGCAATATTCTCAAAAGTTTTAATGCGCTCAACTTGGATATTATTGCAAACGGAACATTTCTAAATGGTCAAAATATTCAAAACTACACTCAAACGCTTGATATGCAACATGCCGTTTTTAGAACGACATTTGAAACGGACGATATAAAAGTAGAACATGAGATGTTGGCACTACGACATCTACCGTATACAGCTATGGTCAATGTAAAGGTAAGTGCTAAAAAAAACACCGCAATTGAGTTTATTAATAATTTAGAAGCTCCAAATCACTTAGCTGATGTTCGGAATTATTATAGTGAAATAGATCGTCCACATGTTCATATTCCTTTATTGACTTCTGTCGCTAAAAGTCCTTCAGGTGCGGTTACAGTAGCTTCATCCAACTCTTATATTTTTCAAGAAGCCCATGGTCAAGAACCTCATTTAATCCATGAAGACTGGGACTTTAATCGGCACTTAGTCAAATTTAAAAAAAAAATTAAATCAGGTCAAACATACGAGTTTAGTATGGTAGGTTCTGCGTGTACATCGGTAGATTTCACCGATCCTCAAAACGAGGCAGAACGCTTATCTATTTATGCAAAATTAGAGGGAAAAGATCGTTTGATGCAACGACATAAAGCAGCATGGAATGATTTATGGAAAAGCGATATTGTGATCGAGGGTGATGACAAGGCACAGCGAGATATGCGTTTTATGATCTATCATTTATATTCATTTGCCCGTGAAGGAACGAGTTTGAGTCTTTCTCCTATGGGGCTTTCTGGCTTAGGTTATAATGGACATGTATTTTGGGATACCGAACTCTGGATGTACCCACCTTTATTGGTTTTGCAACCTGATATTGCTCGAAGTTTATTGGATTATCGTTTCGAACGCTTAGAAGCTGCCAAACAAAATGCCTTTTCACATGGATATAAAGGAGCGATGTTTCCTTGGGAAAGTGCTGATGACGGAACGGAACAAACACCTGTTTGGGCATTGACAGGACCATTCCAACATCATATTACAGGTTGTATAGCTTGGTCGTTTTGGAAATATTATCAAGTCACGGGCGATAAGGTCTGGTTGAAAGAAAAGGGCTGGCCCGTTATAGAAGCAGCAGCTGATTTTTGGACAAGTCGAGTGGAACGGAACGGAGAAGGTCAATATGATATTAAAAATGTGATTGGAGCAAATGAATTTGAAGAAAATATTGATAACAATGCCTTTACCAACGGTATGGCAATCACCACACTCAATTATGCTACCGAAGCAGCACAGGTACTGGGCTATACTGCTGATCCTGACTGGGCGCATGTAGCAAAAAATATTCCCCTATTACAATTTGCAGATGGTACGACTCGTGAAAACGCCACTTACAACGGTGCAGAAATCAAGCAAGCAGATGTTAATTTACTTGCTCACCCTTTGGAAATCATTACAGATAAAGAACAAATCAAAAAGGATCTGGCTTATTACGAACCTCGAATGTCTCCTGACGGACCAGCCATGGGAACATCGGTTTTGGCGACCCTTCATGCACAACTTGGCAATACGGAAAAAGCATATGATTTATTCAAATTTAGTTATGAAACACATGGTGTACCTCCGTTTGGTGTATTGTCAGAAGTTTCAGGTGGACGTGGTGTTGCACCGTTTTTCGCTACAGGAGCAGGTGGAACGTTGCAAAGTGTATTGTTTGGTTTTGGAGGATTAGATATTACCAATGAAGGTTTGGTTCGTGGGCAGCAACAGTTACCTAAACAATGGAAGTCTTTAACGATTACGTTTTAGATATTTGTAAAAATAGAAATCATACAAAAGCCCTTGATCTAA
>JAHDFQ010000281.1 GCA_020628085.1 Saprospiraceae bacterium | reverse complement strand
CTCACATAAACAAATCGCAATACCAAATACATCAACAAACCAACAGGCCCCATCATAAAGGTAAATAGTAAACATGGAATCAACAAAAAGCGATTAATTCCATTTTTAAACGCGTTGATAACTATAAAATAACCGACCATTAAGTCAAAGGCAAGGTAGTGAATCCAACCCACTAAGACTGCTTCTTTACTCGTAAATAGTGACTTCACACCTTCCAATGTTCCAAAGTCATTAAAGTCCATAGAACCAAAACTTTGAAAAATAAAAAAAGCGTATAAAGTACATAAAAGCGTTACACTAATGCCTAAAACGAGTTTTGGTGTCCACGACCAATAAGGCGCAATAATGAGTAATAACCAGGTAAAAAAGGCAAATTGGTTACAATACAAAAAAAGTTGGTCGTAGTCCATATTGAAGGCTTGATTTTGATATTATCGAAGGTGTTTTATGTCATGCGTTGATGAAGGATAAACCATCAAAAAACCTTCTAAATCTTCATATTTGATCTTTCCTTGCATCGCAATAGCCAGCAAGTTAATCAAATGTTCGCTATCTTGACCTATTGCTGTCGCTCCTAATATTCGATTTGTTTTTTCGTGCAGTAATAATTGGTATTTGGCAAATTGATTTTCATAAATTCGTTGAGAAAAAAAGTGATCTAAACTTCCTTCATGTTTTATATATTTAACCCCTTTTTCGTCTAATTCATCAACCGTCGAACCAACCATTGCCATAACAGGATGTGTAAATACCGCCATAGAAACCGCTGAATAATCCATTTTTCGAAGCTTCTTGGGATTTAATATATTATGAACAACCGTGTTAGCTTCAAATGTTGCAATTTCCGTGAACGGTAGCTTCCCTGTTGTATCTCCAAGTGCGTAAATATGATTGTGCTTAGTAGTTTGCAAGTAATCGTTAACGGCAATACCGTCTTTGTCATTTAATTTAAGGTTAGCTTTTTTGACTTTTAACTGCTTAATGGCGGGTATTCTTCCAGAAGCATTAAGAACAATGTCAGCTTCAAAAACTTGCTCTTTTTCTTCTTGGTTTCGCTTGGCGAATACCGAATATTTTCCTCTATTTTCTTCTATAAATGTTGCTTCAAAACCCAAGCGAACATCAATATTTTTATCTAATGTAGACTGAACCATTTCCGTTACATGAGCAGCATCAAAGGCAGAAAGTGGCATTTCTGATTTACTTAAAATCGTAATTTTTGCACCACAAGCAGCAGCAATATGCGATAATTCAAATCCGATGTATCCACCACCAATAATAACTATTTTTTTAGGTAGCTGTGGCAATTCAAAAAAATCTTCTGACGTAATCGCCATATCTCCACCTTCTATTTCTAGTGGACGGGGTGTTGCCCCCGTTGCAATGACAATATTTTTGGCTTTGTAGGTATTTTCATTTACGATGATATGATGTGCATCTTTAAAGGTAGCAACACCTTGTATCACATCAATACCTTTTTCCTTAAAATCAGTTTTAGTTTGTGCAGGTACTAAACTCGTGAATTTTTCTTTATGTGCTAATAATTTTTTCCAATCAACGGTATGCTTAATGTCAATGGGAAAACCATTTTTTTGAAGCGATTGAGCCGTCCACCATGTAGAAGTAATCGCATACATTGCTTTTTTAGGCGTACATCCTCGAAGTGCACATGTTCCACCAAATAATTTATCAACGATAGCTACTTTCTTACCTTCTTTTACACATTTAGTGGCTACACTTGATCCCGCAGGGCCACTCCCGATCACCAAAACATCGTATTCTTCCATATTTTCTTTAAGCGTTTTTTATAAATTGTTCTAACTAAAACTCAAACGATGAATAGGAGTTCAAATAAAGGAATTAGGCCACTCTATATTGTGAAATTTGTGTTCTTCAAAATTCGTTTTAGTTCTAAAAACATAGCTTCCGTTACATCTAAGTGCATCGTAAGACGAACGCCTTTTTCGTCCATAGGAACAGCCAAGATACCTAGTTTTTCTAGTTGGTCTACAAAAGTAGGAGCAGTCCAAGGTGCAACGGGTTCAAAAATCACAATATTGGACATCACAGGGCGAACTCGATTGACATAAGATTCCTTTTCTAGTAATTCACCCAATTCTTTTGCTCGATTATTATCAATTTTCAAGCGTTCTACATTATTATCAAGTGCATAAATACCTGCTGCTGCTAAGAAACCTGCTTGTCGCATGCCACCACCCATTGCTTTACGAAAACGACGTGCTTGTTTAATAAAATCTGCATCGCCAATCAATAATGACCCCACAGGCGCGCCCAATCCTTTTGATAAACAAATAGAAATACTATCGAATTGCTCACCAACAGATTGCGTCGTTTCACCTGTTTCAACCAGTGCATTAAATAAACGTGCGCCATCTAGGTGAATTGCCAAACCGTTTGCTCTACAAAACTGACTAATCGGAGCAATTTCTTCCAACGTATAGTAACTTCCACCAGCCTTATTGCAGGTGTTTTCTAAGACGACCAGACTACTTTTAGGCAACCAATCAAAATCTCCATTTACTGCACCTTTCACCTGATCGACTGTAATTTTTCCGTTCTTTCCATGTAAGAGTTTCACACCAATACCTGAATTAAAGGCATATCCACCTGTTTCATATTGATAAATATGTGAGGTATAGTCACAAATCACTTCATCTAAAGGTTGTGTATGTACTTTGATCGCAATTTGGTTGGTCATCGTTCCCGAAGGACAATACAAGGCTGCTTCTTTTCCAAACATAGTCGCTGCCTTTTTCTGTAAAGCATTGACCGTTGGATCTTTTCCAAACACATCATCATCTACTTC
>JAHDFQ010000065.1 GCA_020628085.1 Saprospiraceae bacterium | reverse complement strand
CTTGATCACCTTAATATTTAGACTTTATTCCATTAAAAATCAACCTTTTACATTTTAAATATATAAAAGAACGAGGATTATATTAGAATAATATATAGGTGACTCGAACTCTGCATATTATTTGAAAGATACAAATTGTTTACTATACTTTTAAATTATCTAATGGACTTTTCAATTCTCGCCTGTACTTATTGGAAATATGTAAATAAATCTCTGTTGTTTTAATATTGGAATGCCCTAGTAATTCTCGAACTACATGGAGAGGTACTCCTCTTTCCACTAAGTGCGTGGCAAAACTATGCCGCAACCCATGTATAGTTACATAAGGGTTCACTCCTGATAATTGACGAGCTTGACAAAAAATACTTTGTAAACTACTCGCACTATATTGATTGCCTGTTTGTCCTTCAAATAACCAATACTTCGGTTTATATTGTTTTTTGTATTCCTTTAAATAATTCTGGGCAATATCTGATAAAAAGGTATATCGATCTTTTCCCCCTTTTGTATCTTTAACAAAAATACATTTTCTATACACATTCAAATCACGAACTCGTAATCGAAGCAATTCTCCTTTGCGTAAACCTGCTGAATAGATTAATAATAACATACATTTATGCTTTAAATTATGTACAGCATTTAATAAATATTCTATCTCCTTTTCCGATAGTACATTGGGGAGTTTTTCACGACGTTTGGGTCGATCTATTTTTAATATTTTTGCTTTTTGTCCTAGTAATCTACCATAAAATGCATTCAATGTATTTACAATCTGATTATGATAACTGTCTGAAATTTGGTCTTTTTTCTTCTTTTGAACAATATATGTTTCTAACTCTGTACGACTCAGTTTTGATGGAATTGCATTTGGATAAAAATAAAATAATCCTATCAAACAATTTCTATAGCTTTTGATAGTTTGCTGACGTTTCCCTTCTAACAATAATTTTTCTTCCAACTTCGTAACAGCAAGTTGCTGCATCTTTGTTAGTGATCGAAGCACACGCTTTTTGGGGTTCTCTTTTCGTACTATTACGTGACTTTCCGCAATATTTGGATTGATACGAAATCGTAAATCTATCCATTCTTTACCAATCTCCGACCATAGAGTTCGATAACTGTCCTTTACATTAGGCAGTAGCCAATATTTTTCTTCTGCTTGCCATTGCCGTCCTGCAATTAACTTGATCGTCGCAATCCAACCTTTTTTATCGAAAGGGATATAAACTCTAAAATGATATTCGTTGTGTGGATATAGAACACATTTATTACCTGCTACAAAATTTACTCCTCTTGCATCTGTTTTTAATACTGGAAGTGATATATTCTTATTTTGATTCTTGTTCCATGGGTTTGGTTTCTCTTGTTTTTGACTAATTTTACTTATCGAAACTTGCTCTCTTTTTATCGCGTTCTCAAAAAATATTTTTTTGATAGACACCTCATTTTGAACTGAAAATAGATCAATTAATTGGTTTAAATGAACTACTGTCCAGGGTACATACCAACATCGGTGGGTTTGACTCCATTTGCGACCTGCAATAGAACGAATATGTTGTTTGGCAACTGTTGTGTTAGGTGATATTATTTTTAAATAGCGACTTCCTCGATGATCTAGGGGTTGGACTTGGATAGATGTTTTTGACATGTTGAATGCTAGTATTGTGTATTTGTAATAATACTTATTACGTAAGTAGCTTACCTTTAAAACCCGCACGCGGCTGTCAAGCAAGTAATTTAGTAAAGACGCTTATTCCTGTAAAAATAAATAAATTCAAAATGAATTAGTCATAGAAGCATGGATTTTAAAGCATATTACACCCTATTTATCTAAAAATCCAATATCAAATACAAGATTTTGTCAATTTACGTAAAATTATAAGATGAAATACTAATACTGAGACGTAACAAGTCTATAAATTCCATAAAAGATATAGCAAAACTATTCAATAACTAGTCTTGATAAATATGAAATCATCTTATTATAGAGATGATTTCGCACTAAGTTTTCTTCTAATTTCTATTGAACAACTACTTTCTTAAATGCAGACGCTGCGCCATTCTGGATTTCTATAAAATATAAACCACTCGTAGCTTGGTCTAATGTAATGTAAGTATCTACTTGTCTATCATCTAAAGTATGTTGTTGCATCAATTGACCTAAGGCATTTCGAATAATTAGTTGCGTATTTTTACTTTTTTGAAGGGTTGCGGAAACATTAAAGTTACCATTACTCGGATTAGGAAATACACTAAAGTTTGCTACAAAATTGGTGGAAAGCACACTAGTTGTTGTAGTATTGAACGTTTCATTGTACATACAGCCATTTGCATCGGTTATGGTGATTGTGTAATCTCCTGCTAGTGCATTTTCATATAAAAAGCCATTATATCCGTCATTCCAAAGAATAGTATATGGGGCAGTTCCTCCTTCTGGAGAAACGAAAATATCAATCCCGAAATTAGTGTTTTGAATATCTATATTAGCTTGAATGGGTGCAGGGTCATTCATCGTAATGGACGATAAACTTACACAATCATTGGCATCTGTAACAGAAACAGTATACACACCTTCTGCAAGCATGTCTATTTCTTCTGACATCATTCCATTCGACCAGTTGTAATTGAACGGTGCTACCCCATTGGTTGGAAAAATACTCAACGCACCGTTAGCATCGCCATTACAGGCTATCGGTGTTTTTTCTATATCAAATAAAACAGCTTCATTATTTTCTATAGTTACACCATCATTGAGGGTACAGCCATTGGCATCTGTAACTTCTACTGTATATTCGCCTGATGTTAGTGCTGTAATAGACGGAGTGGTCGCTTTGTTGCTCCAAAGGTAGTTAAATGGTGGTGTTCCACCAATTATGTTAATAGTAGCTGATCCATTTGTACCACAACCATCAACAGATTGCATAGTTGGTGTAAATTGCATTGTTCCCTCTACTTCGGCAACAACCGTTTGTGTACATCCTTCTGCGTCACTTACAATAACTTGGTATGTACCCGCATTTAAGTTATTCAAATTCGCAGTATTTTCATTGATACTTGCACCTGTATTTAAGTATGTCCAGTTATAATTGTAATCGCCATTTCCTTCGATAATATTGATAGATACACTACCTAATTGATCGCTTGGACATGGATTAGGTGTAGTTGATGCTACTTCTATATTCAGTGGATCGCTGCCTTCGATCACTGTTGAGGCGACAGTTTCGCAGTTGTTTTCGTCCATTACTGTAACTGAATAGGTGCTTGGTGTCGATACTGTAATTTCAGAATCTGTCGATGTACCACTACTCCAAGTATAGGTGTAGTCTCCTGATCCGCCTTGCACATTACTACGGATGGCTACTTCTGGATTTGTACAACTGATATTGTCAGAAATCAACAAGGCATCTAAGGGGGTAGGTTCTATAATTTCTATCGTTTCAGTTACGGTACAATCCGCTTCGTCTGTAACGGTAACATTATAAAAACCGCCAGCCAGTTGATTGAATCCAGGTGTGTTCATAGGATCATGTTCCCATTCGTATGTAAAATTACCTGTTCCGTTATTTAAAGCAAGTGTTATAAATCCATCACTGGCGTTTGCGCAGGAAATATCTCCTTTATCTACCTCTAGTTCTAACTCATCCATTATCGTTACAAAAATACTATCGGTAGCCGAACAACCATTATCATCTGTAATCGTTACATTGACCATTCCTGTATTTGTAACCGTAGTAGTTGGTTGATTTTCAAGTGTCACTGACCATTCGTGATTAGCATCTGGATTATTGGTATTGAGTTCAATTGCTCCACAAGTCATGGTGTCTGGCCCAAGTTCTAGATCTAAATTACTTTCAATATTGACCTCAATAGTATCCGTTGTAATACAACCTTCATCATTACTGATTGTCAGGGTATATTGACCTGTGTTTTCTATCAATACTTCTTCTGTATCACTTAAAATTATTTGACTATCAGATACATTCGCCCAAGCATATTCTACATTAGTAGCCGTTGTTGAGACAGTAGTTGGGATACAAGATTCGATACTTTCTCCCAATTCTAAATCTAAAGAAGGATTAATCGTAATCATAATTTCATCGGTATCGCTACATCCATCATTATCCTCAACTGTAACAGCGTATAAGCCTGAATTATTAACTTCTAAAGTTGTACTTCCCCCGTTTGGTGTTGACCACGTATAATTCAAATTGGGTAAGCCCAAATCTAAAGTAACCGTTGCGCAAGCTGTTGTATCTGCTCCTAAGTTAATTTCTAAATCATCAACTATACTTACGGTAACAGAATCCATTGCTGTACACCCATTACCGTCCGTTACGGTCAAAATGTAGGTATCTGAAACAGTCGCTTCAATTATAGGTGATGTTTCAGAAGTCGACCAATTGTAGGTGACATTCTCAATGTTGGCATTTAACATGCTTGCTCCACAAGAAACTTGATTTCCACCTAGATCTAAGATAGGTGGATTATTTAGAGTAACCTGAATATCGTCCACGGCACTACAACCCTGGCTATTGGTAATGGTCAATTCATAGGTGTCATTTTCGGTAACAATGATAGTAGAAGTATTTTGTTCGGTTGACCATTCAAATGCTAAACCATTGGTATTGTTGACATTACTCACTAAGGCTGCTGCATTATCGCAGATGGTAATATCATTTCCAAGATTCAATTCTGGTGTTTCTAATTGATTGACAACAATCGTGTCTGTCCCTATACAACCTGTCTCGGTATCTTCAACGGTGACGGAATATGTTCCACCAGTTGAAATTTCCAAAGTTTGATTCGTTTCATTTGGTGTATTCCAAGTATAGGTAGCACCGTTATTTTGGGCATTTAGCATTAATGATTGTCCATCACAAATAGCGGTATCTATACCCAATTCGACAATCACTTCTGGTGCATCTACTGCTAATAATTCAAATTCTTCTGAAATAATACAATCACCATCTGCCACTTCAATAGTGTATACTCCTGCTGAAAGATTTTCTTGTCTTGGTGTACTTCCTGGAATATTCCAAGAAATATCATAACTTCCTGTTCCACCGAAAGGGGTTGTTTCAATTAAGCCATTATCTTGTCCACAACCACTAGGATTAACTACATCAATCACAGCAACTCCGAGTGTAGAAACACCAATAATTACTTTATCTTCTTCGACACAACCTATAGAATTGGTAATGGAAACGGTGTATACAATCGTACTGTTAGCGATAACGGTTCGATTTGGAGTTGTTAGAGTTGGGTCATCTTCCCAAGCATAAGTACAATTAATACAATTATCATCGGTAGCATCTAGCATAATTTCTTCACCACGACAAGCATCCGTAATGTCTTCACCTAGATTAGCATATGGTGGCGGAACTGGCGGGGCTCCGAAAAAAGCAATCCAAAAATCTCCTTGACCGTTGTTACCCGGCATATCAATATCACTTGATTCTGTAAAACCACACATGATTAATCCACCAGCATCTGTAAATCGCATATCGTATACCCATTCAGTCATAGATCCGCCAAAAGTATTTTCTGCGATTAGATTACCATCAGCATCTAATTTTAACAACCATACATCTCCTAATCCGTTGTTGCTGCTCACTTGCTCACTAATAGACGAAGATTGTCCACCTAAAGCATACGTTCCGTCTAAATTACAAAGAATGGTCGTTCCTTCATCGGTTGCACCACCTCCATACACTTTACTCCATATCGTATTTCCATTGGCATCTAATTTTACAGCAAAGGCATCACTAGAACCATGATTTCCAATAAAATCATTATCAATAGAGGCCGTTTTTCCAGTTAAGATATAACCGCCATCTAGTGTTTGGCGCACACACTCTGCGGCATCCATACCTGTACCACCAAGCCCACGTGCCCATTGGATATTACCGAGTGCATCTAATTTAAAAACGGTTGCTTCTAAATCACCGTTATTGCTCGGAATATCACCATTAGAAGAATAGGTATTTCCGACGGTTATAAATCCGCCATCATCTGTATTTTGAATAAAGGCAAGTCCATCTTCTTGTGAACCACCAAAGGTTTGAGACCACTGAATAACTCCATTCGCATCAATCTTAAAAACCCAGTTATCTGCGATACCTTGATTTTGGGAAATGTCTCCATCTTCAGAACTGGTCGTTCCTGCAATGACATATCCACCATCGGGTGTGGGCTCTGCCCATTCGGCATTGTCTGCACTTCCACCACCGTACAGTTGTTGCCATTGAATATTTCCATCGGCATCTAACTTGATGACCCAACAATCAAAAGAACCTGCTGTGCCACCGACATCGCCATCAGAAGAAAAAGCTTCACCAACAAAAAGAAAACCACCGTCGGATGTTTCTTGTAAACATTTTCCTGTGTCGGTACTCGACCCACCAAAATTTCGATCCCAAATTTTATTTCCTAATGCATCTGTTTTGAGTAACCAAAAATCGACACCACCATTATTATCCGTAACATCTATATCGTTAGAAAGGGTATGCCCACCAACTAAGAATCCACCATCTGATGTTTCTAATACAGATCGGGCAACTTCGGTATTCATACCACCATAGTTCTGTACCCAAATGTCCACATAAGCACCACATTCGTCAGCGAATCTAGATGCGATAGTCTTAGATGTAAAAGCGTTGTTAGAATTTAATAGGGCATTGTTAGAATCCGTAACTGTATTGTTGGAATTTATTAACGGAAGTTGATTCTGTGCAAAACCAGTTTGAAATAGCCCAAAAATACTTAGAAAAAATACGGTTTTTGTCAGGTTAAAAATACCTGAAGTCCCTGGTAAATATGTCATGTGATGTTTTTATCAGATCGTTTAAATCATAGCTTCCATCCATACTAGAATGAAATTGGAACGCATAGTTATAATTGACTATGTTGTTCAGCACAGCAATAGCTAATTAATTTTTTGAAAAGGAAATATTAGCGAGACTTCTTTGTCTAAAATAGATCGGTAAAGGGGGACGCCGATAGAGTATTTTACTGACTAATTATGTATACTCCAAAAGCGGTGCAAAGTTATTAATAAGCCCATCGAAAGTCAAACTATATGATTGATTTTATATATTTATTTTCCATTCATGATCGTATCTGACAAAAATTAGAATAGATTAATTTTATATTATCTATTCATCATTGATCTTATATGAAAAAAATATGCCATTTATGAGAAAGGAACTAAACAAATTCTGCTAATTCCATCCAACGCATTTCTTTATCTTCAATTATACTTTCGGTTTCAGATAATTCTTTAGCATATTTTTGAATATCATCGGGTGAAAGAGACGTGTCATTGAATTTTTCGACTAAAGACGCTTTCTTATTTTCAAGTTTTTCAATTTCTTTTTCGAGTCGTTTAAATTCTTTACGTTCTTCGTAGTTCAGCTTTCGTTGTCCATCGTGCGTTTCTTCTATACTTGACGTTGTTGTGGACGCTTTGGGATGATTAGACCGTTCTGCAATTTTAGCTTGTTTGTCTTCTTCGATTTTCTTGACTCGATATTCAGAATACGTTCCATTGAAATCTCGAATTTTACCTTCCCCTTCAAAGATAAATAAGTGATCCACAATTTTATCCATGAAATAACGATCATGTGAAACAATTATTACACAACCAGGGAAGTCCATTAAAAAATCTTCCAAAACATTGAGGGTGACGATATCCAAATCATTGGTCGGCTCATCTAAAATCAGAAAATTCGGATTGGTCATCAACACCATAAGTAGATGCAAGCGACGTCGTTCTCCCCCACTCAATTGAGATACATACACCATTTGCTGTTTGCGACTAAACATAAATCGCTCTAATAATTGCGAAGCGGTAAGTTTCATACCTTTTTCGAGCGGAATATACTCTGCGATGTCTCGGACGGCTTCTAAAATGGGTTTATCTTCATGTAGTTGAATCCCATTTTGAGTATAATAACCAAAATGAATCGTTCCACCCACGACAACTTTTCCAGCATCGGGGCGAATTTCTTTGGTTAATAATTTTAGGAAAGTGGTTTTTCCAACACCATTTGGGCCGACGATTCCGACCCGCTCTTTTTTCTTAAATTTATAATCAAAATCTTTAACAATGACCAAATCATCGTAGGCTTTGGTAATATATTGCGCTTCAAGAATTTTACTGCCCATCCGCTGCCCTTTGATTTCTATTTGGAGCTGTTCGTTTTTCTTTTTTCCGTAGGTTTCTTCTTTGAGTTGGTAGAATGCCTGCGTTCGAGATTTGGATTTGGTGGTTCGAGCAGATGGCATTCGACGCACCCATTCGAGTTCTTTTTTGAGGAGTTTTTTATTTTTATCTAAAACTACATCTTCAATTTCTTCACGGATCATTTTCTTTTCTAAGAAATCTGAATAATTTCCTTTGTGTTTATATAAATTTCCACCATCCAATTCTACAATATTATTACACACGCGTTCCAAAAAATAACGGTCGTGCGTTACCATCAAAAGGGTGATATTTGGTCGAGAAAGATAGTTTTCCAACCATTCGATCATTTCTAAATCCAAGTGATTGGTCGGCTCATCTAAAATTAAAAATTCAGGTTCTTCGATGATGATTTTCGCCAAAGCCAGTCGTTTGACCTGTCCACCCGACAACTCTGCAACATGTTGTCCGAGGTCTTCAATATTAAGTTTAAAAAGAATTTCTTTGATCTTAGCTTCAAAATCCCATGCTTGCAGTGTATCCATCTGGATGAGGGCGGCTTGGAGCGCGTCGCCGTCGTTACTTTGCTGTGCTAATTGATAGTCTTTAACTGCTTTTACTAGTTCATTATCCGATTCCAAAACGGCATCTAATATCGTATGTCCGTCTCTAAAACTCGGATCTTGATCTAAAATACCGACTTTGATGCCTCTCCGAAATTGGATTTTTACATTTTCTCCTTCGGCAGCTTCTTGTCCAGCAATCACTCGCATAAGCGTTGACTTACCACTACCATTTTTAGCAACAAAAGCAATTTTATCACTTTTGTTCATCGTGAAACTAATATTGCTAAATAGGACTTTTTCTCCGTAAGATTTAGACAGGTTTTCTAATACTAAATACTCCATGAATAGTAAGGCAAAAAATTAATAATTTATTTTTTAAAAGTCATCAGGAAATTTCCTGCGTTCTTGATTGAAAATCAATCTCTTAATCAATTTCATAATGACAAAAATAAATTATACCTAATTTTAGTTTGCCATATCGCAAAGATACGCAGTCTAATTGACAAAGGTTTGAACGAGTTAAAAGATTTCGTTGACAGCAAACGAAAAGTTGATGGTTCGGGCTTGGATAGTTTGAGTATTATCGTAAATATTTTTTTGTAGATACTTTCCTTTTTTGGGTTTGGTATACACCTCTACTTGTTGTTCTGGAATATTGATGATCCAATATTCTGGTATGTTTGCGTTAGCGTATAAAGCTAGTTTTACAGTTTGATCTTTAGCTAAGGTAGAATCGGATACTTCGATTAAAAGTAACACATCTTCCGCTTTTGGATGTTGGAAACGGTAATGATTTGGATGTTTTTTAACAATAGCTACATCTGGCTCTAATTCGGATAAATCATTAATTTCAACAGGGTTTTGGACTCGAATAATTGCCTCAGAATGAAGTGCTAGCATACATTTTTTATTAAAAAAATCTACTATACTAGCGTGTGTACTTTTGATAGGACTCATAGGTATAATTTCACCATTGATTAACTCCACTCGATCTTCTGATGTGAGAATATCCGCATCTCGCATCTTGTGATAATCTTGAACCGTAAACAATTTTCTTTCAAGTGGTAACGTCATTAAAAATGGAATTTTTGTTATTCAAATATACGAAATTTATCAGACAATTTCTTTAATCCTTTCTCTACTCCACCGTAATCCTATAAAAGTGTTGATTAAGGTCTTTACATCCTAAATCTAAATTCCCTTTTTTAATTCCGTTATCATCAATAATCGTAATTTGTATAAAAAGATATTGCTGAGGCGTTCCAGCAGCTATGGGTGCATTCCAAGTAACCATATGCGTTCCTGCGGAATTGATATTTTGATTATACGTATTTATAGTATTACCATTGATATCAAATAATTCTAACTCTATACTAGCATTAGAAATCGTTTCAAAAACAACATCTATATATGGATTTCCAGCATGATAATCAATTTCCCAATCGGCAAAAGTGTGTGTAATTGTAGATTGTTGAATGGAAGAATTAGAGCAATCAATTTGATGTATATTCTTATTAAAAACTCGTTCATATAAGACCCGATGTGCTGCGTCATTGAGGTGAACACCGTCGCCTGAGTCATAAATGGAAACGATACTATCATTAGCTGTGGCAAAACCTGTCCAAAAGTCGAGTGCATATGTTCCGTATTTTGATAGAACGGAATCTCTAACTTCTTTTTGTATTTGAACCTGTGCGGCATTAAAGTTATTGCGAGGTTGAGTAGTACAAATCCATGTTTCCACACCTTCACAAGCGGCGACAGATTGAATTAAGTCAAAATTGAAAAGTTGTTCTTCGGTGCTAATATTATTAGCAGCATCGTTGGAAGGCATATTCACAATAATTGCTGAAGGATTAAGTGCTAAGGCAGCAGTCAAATTTCTATTTGGGTTAATCGTAAATCCAGCGGGAACAACAGCTCCATCTGGAACAATATTGTATGTCGTTTGTCCACCTAAAGCTAAGTTGGTGAGTGTATATCGAGTATTTTGCTGAAAAATAGCCTTTGAGTAGCGATTGACCCAAGTACTATCAGAAGATGTCGGGCCAGTCCCTGCCGCCGTGGATGAACCTAAAACAACAATATGACAGTCGTCCTGTGTACTAGATATTTCAAAAACGGATGGGCTCTGTATGGTAAATCCTCCCCCATTGACCCTGACTAAACAATTTGTAGAAGGGGTATTGGGAACAATCCAATCATAAGACTGAGCGAGTGCATTTTGTGTACCTAAACTGAACCATGACAATCCGTTATCAATAGAATAGTCTATATTGACTGTCGTAATTCCTTGGCTATTCCATGTAATGCTAGGAGTTTTTCCAACTTGCCAAAACTCGCCTCCTACTGGCGATACTAATGAAAGGTTTGGCATTAGATTTTGTGATGGATACATCAATTTCATTGCTCCCAGATAATAAAATCCGAAAGCATTATCATTATTGGGGCCAGGAGAAGTGGTGATAGTAATCGTACCTGTTGCGTCTGGAAATGCAGTCGCTTGCACAACTGAACTGGTATTAGAACTAACTTGTAAAAAATAGGTATTGCTAGATGCTCCATCGACGACATATTGCGTTTCTCGATTATCATTCGCTAATCGAGAGGCAAATAATTCTATGTGATATTCTTGGTTAGGATTTAGATTACTCAAAGTAACGGCAGCAGTAGGATTAATACCACCATTAAACATATTGGTATTTCCAAAAAAACTGTCTTCTGTGGCTGAAACAGGAAATCCAATAGCAGGATTGGGATTGGTCGTTCCGTTAGTATTCGTTCCTGTAAACCCGTCCGTCACTTCAATAGAAAAACCTGTACTAAATCCTTGTGCATCTGTCAAATCATTGATAACTGCATTATTAGCGTTCAATAAATTATTCCAAGGAAGGTTGGAAGCATTACCATTACCCAAATCAATTAAAATTGTATCTAGCTGAGCTGATGAAATGCCCATATTTAATACCCAGCATACAAAAAATAGAATAACTTTTTGATGGGTTGGAAGCGCGTACCGTAACATTTAATTGTATTTTAGAATTTACTTTTAACGTACAAAAAATGTGAAAGACAACTTATTTATAAATATTCTAATAAAAGTTGTACGTGAGTATGAAATTCAATGGCGTGACCCATTGAAAAAACTTTAGAATAAGGTATATTATTTCTATGATTCTAAATTTTTTATTTTCCGCTCAAATTCTAATCCTTACTCCTACTCTACTTTCATTATTTTTTGAGTAAAAAATGCTCCTGTTCCTGTTTGAAAGCGTACCATGTATAACCCGCTTTCCCAGTTTTGTGTATTCAATGTCAATTGCTGACGCACGGCATTTAAATTAGTTCGTTGTTCTACAAAAATAGTTTGCCCTAAAGCATTAGTAACTGAAATATCTAAACGATGGATTGGTGTTTGCAATATAAAATCGAGCATCACTTGCTCTGTAAAAGGATTTGGAGTAGCCTTAAATTGCTGCAATACATTTTCATCCAACTGTTGCACAGCAGTATCTTCATCTAGTACCGCTTCTACCACCAAATCATCAAAATAAAATCCATCTCCTTCCACATAACCATCAGATACTAATAAAAATCGAACATAAATTTCCTCTCCTAAATAGGTATCTAAATTGACTTCTTCTAACACCCATTCTGCCTGAGTACCATCATATAAAGGTTCGCCTTCATCTTGATTTCCACTGCCAGCTTTGGTATATTTCCCACATTGCGATTCGAAGTTAATACCATCTGTGGATACCTGAAATTGCACATAGTCATAATTTGCCTCAATATCCCATTTTGCATAAAAACGAGTGATGGCTGTGGTTGCATTTGTTAAATCAATAGGTGCTGCGACGGTATGTGTTGAAAATAGATCTCGATCATAATCCCCATTTGGGCTATCTGTCCAAGAAAAAGGTGCAGAAACAAAATCATTTACCGTAACTGCCCAGTCTGAATCTATCCACATCATTTCATCTGATGCTTCATCTGAAAAAACTGTTTCAAATGCACCTGTACTATAATTTTTCGTAAACGTTTGAGTCCACGTATATATTCCATTGCTGAGTGTAGCTTCAAAAACAATTTCATCAGAAACATCTGTTAGCACCTGATAATCAATATCTATGGACTGCTGTCCTAAATGTGCTAAATCAGTTTGAATTGGTGCCGTTAGAACTTCTACATTCTCACTTATCCCCGCAAAGGCAATAGTAATCATTCCATCTGCTAACCCAAACTTCTTAAAATTAAACGGCAACGTTCCTGATTGTGCAAATAAATTATTACCACTATTGTCTTCCAACTCTCCGTAATTTTGTGGTAATAAAGCGGTCACTATATTTTGACGTAAGGCTGATTTATTAAGTCGATCAATAGCAGATTGAGGTGGCCAAAAACCAAAATCAAAATCTCCCACTTCTGGGGTCATCGCAAAAATACTAGGCTTTGTTTCCGTTTCTCCATACATCCAATCATCACTATTACCATTGACCACATAACCAACGGTTTCTGTACCAGTTCCAGCGAAATAATTATTTTCTGCCGTCATCAGTTGAGCAAAACCATTAAAACTTTCAGCTTCTTCCGTTGGTTCGTCACTATATCCCCAAGGATAAATCAATAAATTTCCATAGGAATGATAATTCATACATATTTTAAACTGGTGGGCGTTGCAAAAATCACGGATGGCCTGTGTTTCTGGCTCACTAAAACCCGATTGACCTCTGTAGACTTGGCTACTCGGACTCGAAGAAGAGCCTTGGTCATCATGTGCCCACTCAAATCCATAATTTCGATTTAAATCTACTCCAAATACTTCTCCTGTTTCGTCTGCCCAACGATTTTTACGCCACAACCCACCACCTTCTGGATTGGTTGCTTCGTTATATAAATATCCATCTGGATTGATACATGGCACAAAGTACATTTCGGTATGATCTACAATGTATTTGATATCTGGATCAGTATCATAATTCTCCAAAACATACCATAAATAAAAAATCATTTGCGACAAACTATTCGGCTCTCTTGCATGGTGTAAAGCCGTATATAAAACCTCTGGTTTTTCTTCATCAATATCAGGATTATTGGATATGCGCAGCCAATAAATAGGTCGTCCCTCATGCGTAAGTGCGCCTTCAATAGGCGTCCGTTCTGAAATCAGATTTGGATATTTGGTGCGCATATCGTCCAAAATATCTAGCATTTCAGCATATGTAAAATAACCACCCATAGAACCTTCTGTATAATTCGTAGGCGTTTCATAATCATATGCATTGTCCGTATCCGTACCATCACAAGGTGATGGATTCTTAGAATAATTATGAGGGTGAGGGTGATGATGGTCTCCATGAAAATGATGATGTCCTTCTATATTTTGTGCTTTATAATAGGCCTTGACATCTTTTATTAATATTTCAAATGGGATTTCGTTGACCTTTAACAACTCGATTTCTGCGTAGGAATAATCATTGATTAAATGCCGTCCTTTTGCCAATTCTCCATGATCGGTTTCTAAGCCAAGTCGTGCTACTTCTGATATATCTGTTTCTAACAAACTAATTTTGACACGTGCATATTCTGATGTCTGTTGTTGTGCAAATACACCATGTATCATAAATAATATAAAAAGAATACTTGAAAGGTACTTCGTTAGCATAGGAATAGGGTTGTTGTATATTTTAAATGTAAAACTCAAAATTGCAATAATTCTGACGGTTTTTATAGCAAGTAGATTACTTCTAATGCTTTTACATAAAAGTCTTTGAGAAAAACAAATACTAAATAAACCTTTCTAACAATGCCTTCGTTGCCTTAACTCCCTCATATTCACTCAATCGTTTTCCTTCATATTCTACGCCGATGTAGCCTTTGTAACCACCATTTTTGACGATTTGAATCATTTTTTCATAATCAATTGTCGTTTCATTCCCTTTTTCATCAAAATCATACGACTTGGCACTCACTGCTTTAGCAAACGGCATGAGTTCTTGGACACCTTTGTATTTGTCGTATTCTTCGACACAGGGGGCATTCCAACGCTCGCCATTTTCACGTTTTAAACAAAAGTTCCCAAAATCAGGAAGTGTACCACAATTTGGTAAATTGACTTCTGACATGACCTTTGTCAACCACTGTCCATCAGATGAAAAACCACCATGATTTTCTACCAACACATTAATGTTAGCTTTAGAAGCGTAGGTGGCTAAAGTGTGCAGGGATTTTATATTTGCCTGTTGAGTAGCTTCCGCATCTCCATCTCCAAAAGCATTAACTCGGATAGAATGACAGCCCAAATGTGCTGCGGCATCCACCCATTTATAATGATTTTCAACTGCTTTTTGACGTTCTTTTTCATCCATAACACCTAAATCTCCTTCCCCATCAATCATGATAATGAGACTTTTAACACCATTATCGTCTGCTCGTTTTATCATTTCATTGAGGTATTTAGTATCGGTTGCTTTATCTTTAAAAAAGCCATTGACATATTCTACTGCACCTATGTTAAACTCTTTTCTAGCAACTTCTGCAAAGTCCAAATGATCTATTTTATTATCAAAGATAGTTTGATGCAATGACCACTGTGCTAATGAAATTTTAAACATAGATTCGATAGGTTTAGTTATTGGTGTAGCTATCTTTTCTGCTGTTTTTGATTCAGCGTTTTCTGTGCAAGCAGTCAAACCAAAAAGTCCAAAGCCCAGAGCATAATGACCTGATTGTTGTATGAATTTTCGTCGCGAAGTCATAGATTTTATATTATTAAAGAGATTTGTATTAGTAATTGCTTCTAAATAATTCGAGTTGCGGAGCAACTCGGAAAGTTCTCAGTTATCGGTTAATTAGTAGGCTACTTTACTACTTTTGATACAAAGTAATGACTTGCCTACTCACCAATTAAGCAATAACCATTTTGCCAAGTTGCTTTGCAACTTAAGTTAAATATACAAATAATGTCATTTGATCTTAAATTTTGTAAACTTAGTTTTGATTTTTACAATTTACTGTGTAGTTATATTTAGACTTTATATCGACTCTAAATTGTACCTTTACTGAAGAAACAACGTCATATAGGTTGATTCTGTAATAAAGCAAGATACTCTTAAATCCGACTATGCAGTTAGGAACTTCCTATCGTGAAATTATAAAAATATCTATTCCCATTATGGCGGGTAGTGCGGTTCAGCAGATTATTGCATTGAGTGATAGTGTCTTCTTATACCATTTGAGTGAAATAGATTTTGCAGCAATTGGGTTTGTTAGTGTGTTTTACTTGATTATTGCAGCGGTTGGCTTTGGGTTTTCCAAAGGTGGTCAAATTATGATTGCTCGCCGAGTTGGAGAAGAAAATGACAACGAAGTAGGTCGAACGTTTCATGCAATGCTTTATTTTGAGTTGCTTCTAGCACTAGGATTGTTTCTGTTTATGGCATTTGGTGGATATTATTTCTTTTCGCTGTTTGCTAATTCCGATGTTATTTTTGAAAAAAGTTTGGCCTATCTGAATTATCGACAATGGGGCGTATTTTTCAGTTTTTCTGGTCTGGCTATTATCGCTTTTTATACAGGAATAGCTAAAACTTCTTTTATTGTTGTCGATGCTTTTATTCTTGCCATCGTTAATATCGTTTTAAATTATGGGTTGATTTTCGGACATTTTGGTCTACCAGCCATGGGTATCGAAGGAGCAGGTTTAGCCAGCACCATTGCAGAGGCAGTGGCATTGGTCGTTTTTGTAATTTATTTATGTAAAGACGACGTCGCACGAAAGTATAAAATGTTCCGTTTACCCAAAATAGATTGGGAATTAATCAGAACACAATTCAATCTATCCTCACCTGTTGTAGCCCAAGCGGTTGTAGGTTTTGGTAGTTGGTTTGTTTTTTTTGGAATTATAGAAAACCTAGGAGAACGCCCCCTAGCAATTACTAACTTAGGGCGTATAGTTTACTTGGCATTATCTATTCCAACTTGGGGTTTTGCTTCAGGTGCAAATACCATGGTCAGCAACTTTATTGGACAAGGAAAGAACAGATTAGTGATTCCTATATTATGGAAGGTATCCAAAATATGTTTATTGATAACTATGTTGATTAGTTTACCTATCGTCGCATTTCCAGAACAAGTTTTGTATCCATTATTAGGCGGATCAGATATGTCGCTCATTACCGAGTCTCGTCCCGTTTTATATGTCATAGCCTTGATCTTGGTTTTTTTCTCTATTGGCGGTGTCTTTTTCAATGGTCTAGCAGGAACAGGCGCCACTTATTTTGGACTCAAAATTCAAATGGGTTGCGCTATTTTTTATTTGGTATACATCTATATTTGTGTCAACTACACCAATGGAGGTTTGGAATGGGCATGGGCATCTGAGGTCTTTTATTGGATTGTTATTTTTGGACTCACCTATTGGTATTTAAAGTCAGAAAAATGGCATGATTTGGTGGTTTGAGATATGCAACTTATCTTTTCTTGAGGTCTCTCTCAATTTTCGTCAGGATATGTACCTAATTTTTGATGTTTTGTCAAATTCTCTTCTCTAAATTTTTGATTAATTCTAAATACTACTAGATTGTCAAATATTTTAGTTTTAAACTAAATATAAGATTGTCGTACAATACAATCGAACAATCAATTACTTTCTGAACTATAGAAGTAAACCATCTCGAATGAATCATAGGAAGATCAAAATTATTCTTTTGATAGTAGTCACATCTGTCATCAGTATCTCTGTTGCAGGACAAGAACTTATAATACCTAGAGATTCAATAACTATCGACTTTACAGGAGTCGATGCTATTCAAAATTACTACAATATATATTGGCTTTCTGATAATCACGACTTACCTATTGATACTATTGCCAGTGAAGAATATGCAAACAAATTTCAGCGTTTGTGTACTTCCTCGAATGACCTACAGCCTGGACAGACCCATTGGTTAAGATTTCAATTACGGAAGACATTTGACATTCACCGAATACAGGATCAATTTTATTGTTTTCCTTCCCTAGTATTTGGAACCAAAAATATTAATCATCTTTACCTGCGTGATAGCATTAACCAAGAGTGGGTAAAGGAATTAGGAAGCTACCATTTATCTTCCAATGAACGAACTTTATCTTATTTTCATTTTTGGTATTTTAGGAGTGGTATTATGGATTTACCACTTGCAAATCAAGAAACATTAACTTATTACCTTAAATTAGAACATTCAGAGAGGACGAAAATCGATAGAGGGTCAGTTTTTATCATGAGTCGCAATCAATTAGCCAGAAATGGTGAGTTAGTAGGATTTATATCTGTTTTTATTCTAGGTATCATTGGAATTATGATGATATATAGCTTTGGAATGTTTGTTCTAATACAAGAACGGTCTTATCTATATTATATGTTCTATTGCGGATGTAATTTAGTATATAATATTTATTCTTATCAATATTTTGGGGAGATAATTTCATCAACTACTTTGCGGTTTATTACATATAGAGTACTTGCTATCTCTGGCGTGTTCATACCAGTAGGATTTTTAATGTTTATTCGGTATTATCTTGATTTTAAACAGTATTCACCATTTTGGGATACTGTTTATAAATGGGTATCTTATGTATTAGGTTTCGTTGGATGCTTTTATATTTTAATAATAATGTATGATATAGACATATTTTTATATCACCCAGTATTGTCTTTTTCAGAAACAACTGTCCGTATTAGTTTAATTATTCCAGTTATACTTTTTATAGCAACATTAAAAACTATAATTACACTCCCCATTAAAAGAAAATACTTTATCATAACAGGCGGAGGCTTCGTTTTATTGGCAGCGGTTGTTGCTATATTTCCATTATTTCGTATGGATAATTTTGTGACTACCTTCATCTCCTCTAATTTCATCGTACCTTTTGGACAACATTTATATACACTAACAGCAATCTGTATGACCATCGAAACGGTCATTTTTGCTTTTGGTCTGGCATATCGAATAAAAGAAAATGAAGAAGAAAAGCAGAAAGCTTTTTTACAACTGCAACAGTCAGAAACGGAAAAGCAGATTAGTCAGCTTCAAAAAAATAAAGTGGAAGAAGTTAGTCAACTCAAATCAAAGTTGTACACCAATATCACGCATGAGTTTAGAACACCATTAACCGTTATATTAGGGCAAGCGAAGGAAATACAAGAAAGTGGCATATCAAACGAATCTGATAAAGCCAAAGCCATCCAGAATAGTGGAGAACGACTACTCAACCTAGTCAATCAAATATTAGAATTGGCTCGATTAGAAGGTGGTCATATAGAGACAACAACCGTTCAAGATGATATTGTACCCTACATTTCTTACTTGATCGATTCCTTTCAATCCTATGCTCAACAAGAGCAGATCAGTCTTTCTTTTTATAGTGATAAGGAAGCTATTGTAATGGATTTTGATCCTGAAAAGATACAGCGGATTATAACAAATCTAGTATCCAACGCACTCAAGTTTACACCAATCTATGGTAAAGTTCATGTACAAGTAGAACATCAAGAGACAACCATACAAATAACGGTAAAAGATTCTGGAATTGGCATTAAACAAGAAGATTTACCTTACGTATTCGATCGGTTTTACCAGGTCTCTGAAAAAAGTAATCGCGGTCAAGTCGGGTCTGGTATAGGTCTAACGCTTGTCAAAGAACTGGTTGAAGCACTGGAAGGACAAATTGAAGTAAATAGTACTTATGGGATGGGCAGTACGTTTGTTATACGATTACCCATTACAAATAAAGCACCTCAACAATCGGTCAATTTAAAACCGCTTATACAATATATAGAAACAAATGCGGTACAAACCGAAAAAGAGAATCTTATAGATAATAAGGAAAACACGGTCTTAATCATAGAAGATAATCAAGAAGTGATGCAGTATATCGTGAGTTTACTTGCTCCCTTTTATACTATCCAAAGAGCTACCAACGGAGAACAAGGAACAGCTATGGCGATAGAAAAAGTTCCTGATTTAATCATTAGCGACGTGATGATGCCTCGAAAAAATGGGTTTGAGGTATGCAATGAACTCAAACAAAATATAGTTACCAGTCATATTCCTATTATTTTGTTAACCGCCAAAGCGAATCTTGAAAGTAAAATAGAAGGTATTAAAAAAGGAGCAGATGCTTATTTACCCAAGCCATTTGATAAACAAGAGTTACTGGCAACGATAGATACGATGCTTCAAAACAGACGTCGAGTACAGCAGCAGTTTCAGCAAATAACTAGTACTGCACCTACTTCTAGTGCCCCCACTCCAGAACAGCAATTTATACAGCAGGTTCAAGAAATAATATTGAACCAATTGGATAATGATCTTTTCTCACCAGCTTTTCTAGCGAGTCAATTATCCATTAGTCAGAGTCAATTATACCGTAAACTCAAAGCAATTACAGGAAAATCGGTGGCTCTTTATATTCGTTCCGTTCGTTTACAGAGAGCCTACGAATTACTTAAAACTACCAATTTAAGCATCAAAGAAATCGCTTATGATTGTGGTTTTTCCAATCCAAATTGGTTTGCTAAAGCCTTTAGAGAAACCTTCGATAAAACACCTAGCGAAGTACGGAAATGATCTATCAGTTTCATATACTGAACAGTATTTTTGCCTGATAATCAGTTATTTGTGTTTTTATTTTTGTTTGTATTGAACAAATAGCACCCGTTTTTTATAGGGTTTTGACCATATACTCCTATCTCTTGACGGAATAGTACCCAGCCTTTTTCTAAACTCGCCTTAATCTTGTAGCAGAGTTATATGACTCTCAACATTAATACAAGAGACTGAGAAGTAATGCACCTGCTTTTCAGTTTACTTGGATAGAATTTTTATATCAGATTATAATATAATAGGCAAACTAATTTAATTTTTTAATAAAAAACCAAATTATTATGACATTCAAAAATATACTTTCCGTGTGCTTTTTATTCTTCTCATGTTCACTCTTTGGGCAGTTACAACTGGATGTGGACGGTGATGGAATCATCAGAGGCGATCTAACTGTTAATAGCAATACCAACAATCCATTATCATTAGAAACAAGCAGCAGTACAAACTATATTAGTCTTACACCCTCACCTTTCCAATTGGGTGCATTGGGTTACTTTTATAACAATGATCGATTTTCCATGATCTCAACCACTGATCTTACCTTTCATACTGGTAGTTCAACACCTTCAATGATTATTACCGAGACTGGTAGATTAGTTGGAATACGTACAGGCACTCCAGAATCAGATTTACATATCAATCAGAGTGGAGGTAGTGGACCAACTCAAGGAACAGGAGGAATATGTCTTGAAAATGGTAGTAACAGATGGCGAATTTATAATAGCTCAAATGGAACGGTTCCTTTTATTAGATTTAATCTAAGTCAAGATGATGGTGCAACATACGCTCCTCAAGCATGGATTGCTAATGATGGAGCCTATACTCAAGTATCTGATCGTTCCCTCAAAAATAGTATTGAGGAATTGCCAAATGTATTATCATTAATTGATCAATTGCAGACTAAAAAATACTATTACAATCACAATCAATTGCGAACTAAAAAATCGATCGGTTTCATCGCACAAGAGGTGGAGGAAGTATTCCCAGAGCTTGTTTCTAGCGAAACAGAAGAAGGTTTACTTGGGATCAACTATACAGGCTTCAGCGTCATCGCCATTAAAGCGATCCAAGAACAACAAGCCATCATTGAATCGCTCCTAGAACGGATCGAAAAGTTAGAAGCAAATCAAAAATAGATAATGAAATATTGAATTGGAACAAGTACATCAGCATTGACTTCATAGAAGTCAGTGCTGCTTTTAAAAAAAGTAAACTCAAAGAAATGAAACATATTATTACGCTTTTTCTCATAGCTGGATACAGTCTATTGAACGCACAAATACAGCTTCCAGAATCGTCTACGCCAAACAATCACAAAGCAGCGAAAGGTGGATTTATCATCCATCACGATGTACAATCTGAAAATAAAACACATGCTGGATATTTTAGGAATATCAATACAGCCTTTAATTTCTCTTTTGGTATTGATGCAATTGCTGAAGTCGATAATAATTTCTTTGGTACGGCTTATGGTGTGAGAGGTGCTGGTTATAATCTAGGAACGGCAGGCTCAGCTTATGGTGGTTTTTTTAATGCAGAGTCTTCCGATCCTAATGTTTCAAGTATTGCTGTTAATGCTGATGCAAAAGGAGATGGAGATAGTTATGGAGTATATGCTACAGCTAGTGCACCATTTGGGACTACACGCCCAGGTAAACAAAAAAAAGGTAGCAATACAAACTACGGTATTTACGCCGCAGCAAACGATGCTTCCACAAACTGGGCAGGTTACTTTGCAGATGGGAATGTTCATATTGAAAATAATTTGGGTATTGGAGTAACCACTCCTATTTATAAACTACATATTAATAACGCTGGAGATAATACCAATGCGATACAGGCAGATGATGTTTCTGGCGAAATCAGCACATCAGGAGTGCGTGGTACTAGTAATACTGTTGATTGGAACGGCTTTGGTGTATTTGGTACTGGTGGTTGGAGAGGTGTATTTGGCACAGTAAATCCTACAGGTTTTAACGATTATCAGGGTGTTCGGGGTGAAGTATCAGGTGGTTCAGGTGATAATTATGGAGTATATGGTCTTGCTTCGGGAGGTAATATTGCCTATGGTGTCTATGGTGCTGGATCAGCGGCTACTACCAATTATGCAGGTTTTTTTGCTGGTAATGTCAGTGTTACAGGTGTTTTTTCAAATCCTTCAGACAAGCGACTCAAAAAAGACATCAAACACTCCAAAAGTAAGATACTTCACCATATCAACCGTTTGCAAGTCAAATATTACTCCTATCGTACCGATGATTTTAAAGATATGAATTTACCTACTGAACCTCAAATGGGTTTTATCGCTCAAGAAGTGCAAACTGTTTTTCCTAGACTTGTCAATAAAAATATTCATGCTTCTCAACACATCGCCGATGATGGCTCTCGTACTTCTGAAAAAATAGAATATTTAGGTATAAATTACATCGGACTGATTCCTGTACTAACTAAAGGAATACAAGAACTCACCGATCAAAATAAATATTTGCAAGCTGCTAATGATCAGTTACAAAGTGCTAACGAACAACTTGTGCAGCGACTGGAAATGCTAGAAGCCAAAGTAAACCAACTGCTACCAACAAAATAATGGTTCTATGATATAAAAATGATCGTGTATTATATCTATTTCATACCTTTTCAATTACCAAAAAATGACAACTAATCTTTACTGTATCTTCTCTTTTTTTTTCTGTGTATTAACATTTTCCACACAAGCACAAATTACTAATATCCTTGAGTTACCGACCAGCATACGTACAGATGGAGTTAATCCCGATCCTTCCGCTATACTTGATGTCCAAAGTACAAACAAGGGCGTACTTATACCACGAATGACCTCTGTGCAACGTAATAGTATTGGTGGAGCTCCGCCAATGATTCCGCAGGGTTTATTAGTCTTTGATACTGATACGGGTTCGTTTTGGTATTATGATACGGCTTGGAAGGAATTAGGAACAGCAGGTGGCAGCGGAATGGCAAATATGATTATTGATACCGACGGTGATACTAAACTAACAGTTGAAGAACTACCAGATGATGACAATCTAATTTTTACTTCTAGTAGTAATGAATTGATGAGAATAGATGGCAGTAACGCTTCTTTTGTTGGCGGAGGCTCAGGAAATATTGCCTCTGGATTTGAGTCATTCGTTGGTGGCGGACAAGCCAATACCGCTTCTGAGTTTGATGCTTTTGTTGCGGGAGGAATATTCAATACTGCTTCTGGTGTAGCTTCCTTTTCTAGTGGTTATTTTAATAATACATCGGGTCTATATGGGTTCACTGCAGGCGGTGGATTCAACGATAATGCTGGTGCTAGCTCTTTTATCGGTGGGGGCGAGTTCAGCATTATTCCAGATACTGTATTTGGAGGACTTGTCGCTGGTGGTAGCTCAAACGAGGCACAAGATGATTTTGCAGCTGTTGTAGGTGGAAATACCAATATTGCCGCACAAGTTGGTGCGTTTGTAGGTGGAGGATCTGAAAATACAGCTTCTGGAAATTCTGCATTTATAGCAGGGGGTTCTACAAATGTCGCTAGTGGCGACTACTCTTTTTGTTCTGGTAATGGGAACTTCTCAACGGGTGTGTCCTCGTTTATAGCGGCCGGTTCGTTTAACTCAACTTCTGGGGAAAACTCATTTATTGGTGGTGGTGAAACCAATCTCATTTCTGATGATCTTTCTGGTTTTCTTCCCAGAGATAACTCTTTTATTGGAGGTGGAGAAAATAATATCATTAATTCTAGAAATATACTTATAGGAGGTGGTCAAAATAATGTTGTTCATAGTGCTAATTCAGGTATTATAGGTGGTCGAAATAATATTGCAGGCACCACGCTAACTATATTAGTATCCAACTCGGTTGTTAGTGGCGGTGAAAACAATACAGCATCTGGAAGTAACGCCTTTGTCGGAGGTGGGAACGGAAACACTGTATCAAGTGATGACGGTTTTGTAGGGGGTGGATCATCCAATGTTGCTTCAGGACTAGAGACCTTTATAGGTGGAGGTCGATCAAATAATGCATCAGGTTTTTTATCTTTCGTAGGAGGAGGTAGACAAAACACGGCTCCTTCCTATGCCGAAGCGGTATTCGGAGTTTATGCGACTAATTATACCCCCTCAAGTACAGTCAGCTTTAGTTCAAACGATCGAATCTTCACTGTCGGAAATGGATTATCGGATAGCAATCGCTCAAATGCCCTGACTATCCTCAAGAGCGGAAACACTGGGATAGGTCGTACTCCAACGACCAATGTTCTCGAAGTCAACGGCGATGCCTCCAAATCTTCTGCAGGTGACTGGCTCGCCAATTCTGATGCCCGCTTAAAGAAAAATATCCAAGCTCTCGATAGCAAAGAAGTACTTCAAAAACTCCTCCAACTACAAGGCATCACCTACGAATGGAACGACAAAGTCACCGAAAACGAACGCCCCGAAGGCATTCAGTATGGTTTTACGGCACAAAATATTCAGAAGGTGTTTCCCGAACTCGTCAGTGAAGATGCTG
>JAHDFQ010000064.1 GCA_020628085.1 Saprospiraceae bacterium | reverse complement strand
TTAGATTGGTATTATAAATATACAAAATTTATATTCCATTTATTCGGTAAACGAGATGTTTAACGTAAAATCTATTTAATAATTCGCCATATAGGTATCATCTGACAAATAATTCTAATCTAAAATAACATAATACTTACTAAAATTGAGTTTAAGACCAGTAAGGTTCTAAAAAGAAATTAAATATTATTTAACTTTTTAGTTTGCCTAAATTTTGTCAAACATTATGTTTTTGGCAAGATATTTAGAGTGTAATAGTTATTATAATTTCTCCCATAAGACTATAGTATCCACTATTACTAGCTCGACCCCGTAGCATTTAAGTAGTAAGCCCGCTCCCCCCTTCGCATAGACCGATAGAGAAGAGTACATTAAAATTGAAATGAAAGATTACATGCGTTATGAGGTTTGAAGACAATAATGAGGAATTGGCTTGTCAGCATTACAAAATTAAGGGATTAAAAGTTTTTGGCTCAAAGGAAAACTTGTTTCACAACTTCAAAAAATACAGAAAAGTATATGATGAAGCTGAAAGTCGCTATGTTTATTGTGAATTGAGTTTTTACAACAAATTATTCGACAACAAAGAATGGGAAGCAAAAGTCAAATTCGTTTGCACAAATTTAAAAACAGAAAAACAAGTATGTGAATTAGTTAAAACAGTAAAAATAGGTAAAGAAAAAAACATCGTTTATGTCCGTGAAGGTTGGGGAACACCCGATCCAGGATGGTGGAAAGCAGGATCTTATCAGTGGGAAGTCTTTTTTAATGATTTTTCAGTTGGTAAAACTGAATTTTATGTAGTGAACGGAGGTGTAGTTAGTCCTGAATTTAACCCATATTTCAGTATCAAATCGATTCATCTTTTTGAAAGTGCAAGGGAGGGACAGTCTATCGATCAACGTAAATATTTGAAAACGTTTTCTTCTGAAACGACTAAATATTTGAATGTAGAAATGACCCTCGAGAGTCATATGAACATTACCGAAGATTATTTTCCTTTAGAACTACAGTTCAATTTTTATAATGATGCGGGACAACATAAAGCCTATATGTCCTACTTCAAAAAAGTAAAAAAACACAACGGTGAATTTATTCTTGACACAGGATACGGTTCTGATAATGGTGGATATTGGTATGATGATAAATATACACTAGAAATCATATTCATGGATCAACTCATCGCAATTGTTCCATTTGAGGTAGCTCAAGAAGAGGAATTGCAATTGGGAGATCACCATTATTCTGTTTTCAAAGATGCTGCTTCGCCTTCTCGACATGTTAGTAGAAACACCAATTTATCTTTTAATGAAACAAAGAAGGAATTAGATGAATTGATTGGTTTGAGAACTGTAAAAAGCCAAATTAACGAATTAGCTACCTATTTACAGTTTATAAAAATACGGCAAGAAAAAGGACTTGAAAAAGATCAAGAAATTAACCTGCATAGCATATTTACAGGTAATCCAGGAACTGGAAAAACGACGGTTGCCAACATGCTGGGTAAAATTTATCACAGCCTAGGTTTGCTATCTCATGGAAAAGTTCATGAAGTAGGAAGAGCAGATTTAGTGGGTGAATTTATCGGTCAAACTGCTCCAAAGGTTAAAAAAGTTATTGAAAAAGCACGTGGCGGTATCTTATTTATCGACGAAGCTTACGCATTGACAAATCGTGGTGAAGACGGCAAAGACTTTGGTCGTGAGGTGGTGGAGGTGTTGCTGAAAGAACTATCAGATGGTGAAGGTGATTTGGCGATCATTTGTGCAGGTTACCCCAAAGAAATGCAACACTTTTTAGATTCTAATCCAGGTATGAATTCACGGATACGGAATATTATAAAATTTCCAGATTATACACCTGACGAATTGATCGAAATTGCAGAGTTTACAGCTAGTAAACGAGGCGTTATTCTTCATAAAAATGCAAAAAAACAGATTCTTAAAAACCTTGTAGAAATATACAGAAATAGAAACGAACAGTTTGGTAATGCCCGATATATCAATGGATTAGTTGAAGAAGCAAAGCAAAATATGGCATTACGGTTGATGAATCAAAAAGATTCTAGCGTTTCTGATCTTGACTCAGATGATATTTCAACGATTCGTGTAGAAGACGTTAATAAAGTCTTCAAACAGAATGGCGATAAGCGAGTTCATTTTCCAATTGATGAAGAATTGTTACAATCAGCATTGGCGCAATTACACGATTTAGTTGGTCTGTCTGAGATTAAAAGAGAGGTCGATGAAATGGTAAAATTAGCTCGTTATTATAAAGAAATTGGTCGAAATATCAGTAAAACGATTTCTTTACACACCATTTTTAAAGGAAACCCAGGAACGGGAAAAACAACGGTTGCCCGCTTACTTGTTCAGATTTATAAGGCACTCGGTATTTTGGAACGAGGTCATTTGATTGAATGCGATCGTAAATCCCTAGTAGCTGGTTTTGTTGGACAAACAGCAATAAAAACAGGTGAGTTGATCGAAAAATCTATGGGTGGAGGTCTTTTTATAGATGAAGCATATGCGCTTTCTAAAGATGGTGATAATGATTTTGGAAAAGAAGCCATTGAAACATTGCTAAAAGAAATGGAAGACAAACGAGGTGAATTTATGGTCATCGTAGCTGGTTACCCCAAAGAAATGGGTCAGTTTATTCAAACCAATCCAGGATTGATGTCTCGTTTTGATAAGTCATTTGATTTTAAGGATTATTCAGACGAAGAATTATTGTTGATTACCAAAATGTTATTCGATCAGGAAGAGTTGAAAATGGATGAAAAAGCTGAAAATCACATTAAAGATTACATTGAAAAGTTATTAGAAAACAAACATAAATATTTTGGGAACGCTAGAACGATCCGCAAAATCGTTCAAGAAGCCATCAAACGTCAGAACTTACGAATGGCAGATATTCCACCGAATGACCGAACTTGGTTGTTGATTCATACCGTTGAATTACAAGATGTTGAAGAGTTCAAATTAATTGAATCTGATATGGATCAACCTAGAAATATTGGATTTAGAATGCGATAAACAAAAACTAAAAAACTGTAAAGACAATTCAACAAAAACGTAAAATAACACCCAACCAAATTGAATAAAAGAATTTAGTTGTCTTTGCACCACGGTCGGAACATTACCTATTAATGTTGCCGGCCGTAGTTTTTTTATACCGTTTTTAGCCCTTCCGTTCATCAGCTTTTGCCAAACCCGATTTATAAGCTGCTAAACATCGTTCTCTTGCCATTTTGTGATCGACCATAGGTTCAGGATAATCATCAGTTCCATATTCTGGCACCCATTCTTTGATATATTTAAAATCCTTATCAAATTTCTTTTGCTGAGAATAGGGATTAAATACTCGAAAATAAGGTGCTGCATCCGTCCCACATCCTGCTGCCCACTGCCAACCTCCATTATTGGAAGCCAATTCAAAATCCAATAATTTTGCTGCAAAATAAGATTCACCCCATCGCCAATCAATTAACAAGTGTTTTGTTAAAAAACTAGCTACGATCATCCGCACCCGATTGTGCATATAACCCGATTGATTCAATTCTCGCATACCCGCATCTACGATAGGATACCCTGTTTTACCAGCACACCATTTTTCAAACTCCTCTTCTGAATTACGCCATTCAATATAATCATATTTATCTCGAAAAGGATTACCGACAACATGAGGAAAATTAGAAAGAATTTGAGCATAGAAATCTCTCCAGATCAACTCATTTAAGAACGTTTCATTCAAACCTTGTGCTCTCCTAGCTTTTTCTCGAATACTAATCGTTCCAAACCGAAAATGAATACCCAAACGAGATGTACCATTGATGGCAGGAAAATTTCGAGTTTCATCATAGGTTTTTATTAAAGAACGAGCAACTTCCGTATCGGGTATTTTTACATCGGTAGGTTCAAAGCCCATGTCTTTTAAAGTTGGATTTGATTGGGTGGCCGTCTTAAAAAATTGGTCAAAATATTGTGCATTGGGATAGCTTTGTAAGTAATAAGAAAATTCGCCAGCATCATCCGTTTCATTTTTAACCGACATTTTTGATTCTAATTTGGCTTTCCAAACTTTACTATATGGAGTAAATACAGTGTAAGGTAAACCATCTTTTTTAACGACTTCTTTCCGCTCAAAAATGACTTGATCTTTATAGGTTTTAAAACCAATATCCTGCTTATTTAATAATTCTTTTATTTTTTCATCCCGTTCTAAAGCATAGGGTTCATAATCTCGATTGGTAAAAACGGTTTCAATATCATATTCTCCAACTAATTCATTCCAAACTGACTCAGGTGTTCCATATTTGATGAGTAAAGTACTATCAAGCTTTTCCAATTCTTGTTGTAAACTAAGGGTGGTATCCACTAGAAACTCAACACGTGCATCTTTTTTATCTTCCAATTTATCCAGTATCATTGGATCAAAAATAAAAATAGGCAACACTTTACGACCACTTCTAAGAGCGTGGTACAAACCAGCATTATCATTCAAACGAAGATCTCTTCTAAACCAAAATATATTAATCTTTTCCATGTTTTTCATTTTTTCAATACGTATTTACACGCATTGAAACAGGTTGTAATTAAAATAGTTTAATGCTTTGCAAATCCGTTAATTGAAGTAATTTTGAAGACAATTTCAACACTATGATCTATTTACTACTTAGTATAATTTCCTCTACGCTGATTGGATTGATTTTCAAAGGGTATGAGTATTACAAAATTGATAATTTTCAGGCGATTGTTTTCAATTACTTTATCTGTGTGATTTGCGTAACGCTCACGCTCGGACATTCTCCTGCTACACCAGATTTTTGGGTAGAAGATTGGTTTCCGTATGCACTTGTATTAGGTGCTATTTTCATTTCTGCATTTAATATTATTGCCATTACCATTCAGAAATTCGGGGTTACGATTGGGGCAATTATGCAAAAAATGTCCATTCTCATTTCTGTTACGTTTGCTATTTTTTATTATCATGAAAGTGTTACGTTTTTCAAAATAGTTGGAATACTTCTTGCGATTGCAGCAATCATTTTAACCAATCTTCCTGATCGTACCAAGGCAAAATTAGACTTGCCTACACATTTATGGTTCTTTCCTGCTATTGTATTAATAACTGCGGGTGTTGGTGAAATTATTCTTCAATATGTGGAAACCAACCTAACTTCTGGGACAGGGAATTTACAATTTGTAGGGTTTCTTTTTGGAACAGCAGGCCTGCTAGGATTGGTGGTATTGATCGGTCAATTAATACTTGGAAAAACGACTATTAAAATTAAAAATATTATTGCAGGAATTGCTTTGGGTATACCCAACTTTGGTTCTATTTACTTTTTAATGAAGTCATTAGGAATGGGCTGGGAAGGTTCAGTTGTTTTTCCGATTAATAATGTTGCCATTATCGTTTTATCTGCTTTTGTTGCTGTATTATTCTTAAAAGAAAGTCTAACAAAACTCAATTGGTTAGGTGTTGGATTGGCAGCCTTGTCTATTTTGTTAATTACACTAGGATAGGTGCATCTATAAATTTATAAAAATGATCCATCAAACAAAAAGGGCAACAAGTCTTTAGCGGTTTCAAAAACCATAATTTGACCCGTTTCTCCTTGTAGAATAACCCGCATTTCATGTTTGTGCTTTTGTTCTGTTTCACATAAGACTTGACGACAAGCACCACAAGGCGAAATAGGTTCTTTAATCGGAACATTGGCACTTTTTGCTGTTACCGCTATTGCAACTATTGGTACGCCATTATACTGCGAATCTGCCGCAGCAATCGCCACACGTTCTGCACACAAGCAAAGTGGATAAGAAGCATTTTCTTGATTACTTCCCCCCACCATCTCTCCATTTTCCAGTAACAGACCAGCGCCTACTTTAAAATTAGAATAAGGTGAATAACTATGATTCAAGGATTTTTTAGCAAGTTGTAGGAGTTGTTGATCTGTTTTTGATAATTCGTCTAAAGTGTCGTACAGCGAATAACTTCGCTCAATTATAACCTTTTTCATGTGTATTTATTCGTCTATTGATAGTAGTAAATCCTGTGTATTTAAGTAGTTCTAGGGGATTAATGTAATGAACGTTTACGTAAATAAAAGATATTAGTTATGACTTAATTTAATTTCTGAATCGTGATTTTCAAATAAAAAAACAAAAAAAGGTGTTAAGAATAGTCATTAATCCTTAACACCTTTTTAATTTTAAGAACTGTTCCCTACTTAAAAATAGAGAAAACTTGTTCTTTTATCAACTCCATTTTATACCATATGCTGGTTGTTTCATTTTCCTGCTCATCACTATTTTTGTTTTCAGGAGTTGGATCATCCACTGGTGATGGCGAAGAACAATCTTCAATCTCTGCTAAAAATTCATGACTTGCGTCTGCTTCAAAACCAGGGTTTAATTCAATACAATTAGCTGCATGAAATGTAACTTCACCACCACTTGTAGAATTAACCAAACCATCAGAAATTAAACGATCTGAGGCCTCATACAAACCTGCCCCTACTACCCCATTCAAATTAACTATCGGGTTACAGATTGAAGGACAATTTCCATCATCTATAATACTACAAGTTCCATTATCACAAACTGCTAGCGGATCATATTCACAATAAGTATTGTCTGTACAACCACAACGTTCAAATTCAACAATAAAATCAAATCCATTTGATGACCAGCGGTTATCCCATTCAATATATATTTTTTGACCATTGACTAAAGCTACATCATCCACTCTGGAAGCCCATAGGCTTGAACCTGCAAACATCTCACAAGTGTCATCATCACTATCTAATACATTCAAATTACCACAAGAACCGTCATGTATCCAGACTCGTGTATCAATGCCACCATTACAAGAATAAATAGTAAAATTACCATCGTAAGGAGCCGTAAATTCGTACCAAACTGCCTGAGTAGCATCTGTACGAATAGCACCATTTCCACCTCCACAAATCAGCATATTTGGTGCAGTATATGTACCAGAAGTTGGTAATATTTCGGCACGATCACAAGTATAATTTATATTTAAAGAAATCGTAAAATCGAATTCATCAGAAGAATGTTCATCTACCCATTCTAGATAAAGTGGAACGCCTTGTGTCACTGCAAAACCTTGAATTTCTGAGGCTAACATACTTGTTCCTGTACTTATACATTCATTGTCAGCTGTTGCTTCCATTACTAAAGAAGCACACGATCCGCTGTGAATAAATAATTTAGTGTCTACACCAGTTCCACAAGTAGATATATCGACTGTTCCAGTTGCAGTTGGTGTCCATTTATACCAACTCGCATGTGTTGATGCCGAATCTGTTGAACCATTTCCTTCTACAGGTGCACTTGCAGTGAAGGTTTGACAATCTTGTATTTCAATTGCCTCATCACATGTACAGTTTTTGGGAACGCCTTCTAGAATCGTAAAGTCGAACCCATCTGAAGAATGAGCATCCGTCCACTCTATATAAATTGGAACACCTGCTGTGACGTCAAGTCTTTTTAGTTCTGTGGCTAATAAAGCACTTCCTGCACTCATTTCACATTCATCATCGGCTGTTGCAATTAAAGTAAAGTTACCACAAGTTCCTGTATGTACCCGAAGTTTTGTATCCGTTCCACCACCACAAGAAGCAATGTCAATGACACCAGTTACAGTTGGTGTCCAGCGAAACCAATTGGCATGAGTTGCATTCGGATCAGTAGTTTCGCCTCCCATACTCGGTCCAACTGCTCTAAATGTTTGAAAACCACCAATATCAATTAAGTCATTGCACGTAAAATTCATAGGTGATCCTCCTTGAATATTGACCTTCCATAGACCTCGACCGTAAGTTGCGATGTATAAAACCCCGTTCCTCGCTTCTAATTCACTCACACTCACACGCGGCATCATTGGATTGACTAACACCCAATTTCCATTTGTCGTAATATCTTTAAAGTATAAACCGATTCCCATGCCTACATACATTCCGTCGGCTGCATCGTTTTCATATAAAGCACATTGAGAACTAATATTGGGTAGGTTTCCAGTAATATCAGTCCATGAATTTCCACCATCTGATGTTTCTAATATTTTAGAAGCAGAACCAGATATATTAATAGCAACCCGATTTTCATTCGATGGGTGAATTGTTATATAATTGATCGAAGAAAAACCTACTGAAGGGGTAACATTTACCCAGTTTGTCCCTCCATCTGTTGTCTTGAATAATGCAGCACCATCAGCAATATAAATCGTTTGATTATCTGTAGGAGCAATTTTCATTTCATCAATATTTCCTCCTCCAAAATTAGAAATCGTTGTCCATGAACCTCCACCGTCAGTACTTTTATAAACTTCACTTTTTGCTTGATATAAAGTATTTGGATCAACGGGATCTTGTTCCATTGGAGTCACCCAAGAACCATTATCACCATTTTGTGTTTGTGAAATCCCAGTAGTTGAATTCCCCCCATCAATAGATTTGTAAAGGCTTCCAAATTGGACATTTCCGTAAACTACATCGGCATTATTCCAACTGATAAAGGTTTCCATTCCATCAGCGCCCATCCAATCATACCAAATTCCATTTTTAACAATTCCAGTACCGTTATCTTGAGAACCACCAGATACCCGATCAACCGCTGTCTCTGAAGCTCCAATTCTATAAAATTCACGCACACCGATTCCAGTTGAGATATCCGTCCAATTGTTTCCTTGGTCATCCGAATAAAATATGCCCCCATCTGTACCAGCATAAATACGATTCCCCTCATAATTTAAAATATCCACATCCGCATGAATGAAGTCTGATCCTCCTACGATCCAATCTGTTGTCTGCGTAAACGTCACACCAGAATTATTAGAACGCCAAGTTTCTACACCTGCCACATGGACTTCTGTTTTATCAAAAGGAGAAACAATAATGTCCATATCTCTTGGTGCCTGTCCCGATTGTTCAGATTGTCCATACCCCATAATATTATTTGAACCATCATAGGTGGATTGAGCGGTAAACGTTGCTCCCTGATCCGTCGATAAATAAAGTCCATCAAAACCTCCGCTACTTTCCTGTAAAGCGTATAAATAGTTGCTATCATTGGCAGTGACGCCAAGCATAATCGTTTTAGAAGTACTTGAATCGTAAGCACCTGAAAGCGTCGTCCAAGTATCTCCAGTATCTGTAGATTTTTTGATAATTCCGTTACCAGAAATATAAATAACGGAAGGATTAGCTGGGTTAAATTCTAAATCATACATTCGTGAATTATGATCGTCTACGACAATCCAATTATCACCGCCATCGGTCGATTTATAAGTTTGTCCGTTAAATTCACCAATCGCAAAAACAATATTGGCATTGGTGGGGTGCATGGTGATTGTGTTAATTCGATCACTGTTGCTGATTCCATTAACGAGATTCCAAGTTGTACCACCGTCCGTAGATTTATAAATACCTCCACCAGATGTACCCGCAAAATAATGATTACTATTGGCGTGACTGATCTCCACGGCAAAAATGCTTATGACGGTTTGGTTATCAAAAACGGTATTCCATGTTGCACCACTATCTACAGATTTCCAAACGCCTCCATTTGGAGCACCAACAATAATGTGATTAGGATTGCTAGGATCAACATCAATAGACGTTAACCGTCCCAAGTGTGATGACCAGGTAGAAGTATTAACCGCACTCGTTGGTCCCATTTCTACAAAAGCTCCTGTAACGGCTCTTTGTATATAAGTATTGTCTTTTAGAAACGTATTGTATGCACGACGAGTTAAATCATTCGGGATAATTCTACCATCAGCATCTAAGTTTCGTTTACTCCAATATTCCCATCTTTTAAAGGCTTTATAGCCTACTCCTCTGCCTCTACCGACTTCATCGAAGTGTTTATTCGCTTCTTCTACTAGTTCTTTAAATGTTTTATTATTAGTAATTGAACCTTCTAAATAATCATATTTTTGGGCTTGTACATTTATTGAAAAGAGTAAGAATAGAGTAAATGAGAGTATTAATTTAACTACGCTCAACGGTTTGAAGAATTTCATATATTGTCTTTTTGTGTAAATTTTATCCTTGAAACAAATTTAATTAAAGATATCGAAATGCCTAAAGCACTTTTAAATAATTTTTGGGTTATCGTAACAGTGTAATATCGCCGCCATATATTTTTTCTATACCATTAATGAACTGAACTTCAATGACATAAGCTAATACCTGTGGATTTAAAAATTTATTATTAAATGTTCCGTCCCAACTATTTTCAATTAAATTAGGTTGAAAATTTTCTTGTTGGAAAACTTGATTTCCCATCCGATCAAAAATCCGTAAATAATTAATTTGAGCAACGTCTGTTCCGCCAAAAACTTGATAAAAATCATTGACTCCATCTCCATTAGGAGAAAACACATTTGGAAAAAATACTTTGTCTTTTGCAATGACGTTTATCAAAATAGTATCCATAACCGAACAACCAATCGAATCTATCGCAGTGACCTGATAAGAAGTAGAAACTAACGGTCGGAAGCTCACTTCTTCACACTGATCGCAACCAAGGTCGGGTGACCAGATAATATTTTCCATAGGTCTATTCAGTTGAGTTTCTAATTGGATCGTCTCTCCCAGATCTATCGTTTTGTCTTCACCTAAGGCAAGCACTATAATTTCTGGAGTTTCAACAATTAAATTCGTATCTAATGAACAGCCAATGGCATCAATAACCGTTAAATCATAAGAACCAGGTGCGATTTGAGAAAGGTTGGGCAATGTGGATGTTTCCATTCCATCAAATATAAATTGGTATGGACTATTTCCACCTTCAACTGCAATAACTTCTAACGATCCGAATGGCTCATTAAAACAAGGTGCGTCAATATTAGCAGTAACTGAATTTGGAACTGCGTCATTCAAAACCACTTCAACTTCATCAGTAGACGAGCAATCATTATCCGTATTGGTAACTACTAAATAATACGTTCCTGCGGAATCAACCTCGGTTTGAGCTAAACTTCCATTTTGTAGAGAAACATTATTTTCACCCTGCCAATCGTATTCAAAATTTGAACCAATAGATGAATCCGATCCATCTAAAATAACAGCGCTGGTAACACAATTCAATTCTTGATCCATTCCTGCAAAAGCAATAGGAAATTCTACAGAATTCACAACTTCTACAGAATCTTTAGCCACACATCCAGTAGCATTTTCAATGGTCAAATAATAGAATCCAGGCACATTAACATCTGATAAAATTAAATCTGTAGATAGAACTTCTCCATCAAAACGAGTCCATTCAGCTGTGAAATCATCTTCAAATTCTGAACTACTTGCATCCAAATCAATCATCATATTCTCACCACAATCCAAAGAATCTGGTTCAATAATCGTAGTGATCGCTGGTTCATCGTAAACTACACTTAATGTGGCAGAATCAATACATGAATGTGGTTTATCGACAACCGTCAATGTATAATTTCCAATAGTGTCTGCTAAAACAGTTGGATTGTCGGGACTTGATATAATGTTACCTGTGTCCGTTGTCCAAAAATAAGAATAGGCATCAATTGAAGCTAGACCATTACCTAACGTAAATGTATCTCTTTCACAAACCTTAAAATTATCTTGCACACTTGCAAAAGCCGCAGGACTTGTTGAACCACTCAACACTTTAAAACTAAAATCACAAAAATCACCTCCCTTTCCATCCACCATAATATGATAGATTGTACCTGGTGTTAGGTTATCCGATAAAAAAATACTACTTTGATTGGCAGGTGCAGGGTCTAAACAATTTGAAATAGATTGGAAGTTCTGACAGTCTTCTGTATAAAACATTTGGGCTTGAACACCATTGTTATTAGAACAATTAGATGTGGTAATTTCTATTTCTAAAAAGGTGGTGAAAGCACGGAAGGACACCCAACAATTGTTTTCTACAATTCCACAAAAAGCATTAGGTTGTCCTGTATCTGTAAAACCACCACTATTTCCACACCATCCATCTAAATCACAAAGTACATTTGCATCTTCACATCGGTCGGTTGGTGGTCTTTCTGGATCACAATCTTGTGCAAGTGTTGTGAGACTAAATAAGATTAAAAGTAGTGGTGTAAGGATATATTTCGTCATGTTCATTTATTTATAGACCCTATTGTTGTATATTCGATGAGTAGCAAATTTAAGATATTTTGATATTTAGCTGATTTGTTTTGCGAATAAAGTCAATAGAGTGACAAATTAGAATTAATATTTGGCTGGTTCTTGTCATCAAACTAATAATTAATTGAGTCAATTGTTTAAAATACGAACTGCAAAACTGTAATTTTGATTTGTCAAAGAACGTTATGCCATTATACCTTTTATAATTATACCCATTAATATGTTTCGATTTCAAGTTATCTTAATCTACTTTATTCTCCTATCTGTTACTCCTATCCTAGCACAACATCATTATTTTCACGAACATACGTTTACAAAAGCAGATACATTGAGAGGTCAGTTACGTCCTGAACGAACGTGTTATGATGTTAAATATTACGAATTAGACTTGGAAGTAGACATAGAAAACCAATCTATAAACGGCTCGGTTGATATTTGTTTTGAAGCTATGACTGATTTCAAGGTGATGCAGATTGATTTATTTGACAACTTGGATATTGATTCCATTTTACTCGACAACCGAATATTGAGTTTTGAACGAATTCATAATGCCGTATTTATTCAAACAGATATTATTAAGCAAGAAAATCTTAAATGTGTAAAAGTATTCTACAACGGAATACCAATAAAAGCTAAAAATGCACCTTGGGATGGTGGATTTTCGTGGAAAAGAGACCAGAAAGGAAATCCTTGGTTAGGTGTTTCTTGTGAAGGAATTGGAGCTAGTTTATGGTGGCCTAATAAAGATCATTTATCTGACGAGCCCGATAGTGTATCCATAAAGGTGACCGTACCTGATCCGTTTGTTTGTATTTCGAATGGAAATTTACGTAAAACCGTACCTCTTGAAGATGATCGAACTCAATATAATTGGTTCGTCTCCTACCCGATTAATAATTACAACGTGACTTTAAACATAGGTATGTATGAACATTTTCAAGATGTCTACACCGCTGCTGATGGGTCAAAATTGGATTTAGATTATTATGTGATGCCTTATAATTTGAAAAAAGCCAAAAAGCAGTTTGCTCAAGTACCTAAGATGCTAGCCTGTTATGAGCATTATTTTGGTAAATATCCGTTTTGGAATGATGGATATGCACTGGTCGAAACGCCCTATTTGGGTATGGAACATCAAGGTGCTATTGCTTATGGCAATCAATATATGCGAGGTTATTTGGGTCGAATGATTCCTGATGGCATGGATTGGGATTACATTATTATACACGAAACTGGACATGAATATTGGGGTAACAGTATTAGTTGCAACGATCATGCTGAAATGTGGATTCACGAGGCGTTTACTACTTACATGGAAGCATTATATGTTGAATGTCGATATTCTTATGAAGAGGCGATTGGTTATTTAAAAATGCAAAAGCCTTTTATTGCTAACCAGCAGCCTGTCATTGGAGTGATGGATGTCAATTTTGGAGATTGGTCAAGCAGTGATCACTACTATAAAGGTTCTTGGATCTTACATACGTTACGACATGCTATACACGACGATAAACTATTTTTTGATATATTGAAATCATTCTATCAAAAACATCAATTATCTAATATTCATTCAGAGGATTTTTTCAATTATGTAAATGAAAAAACGGGTCAAAATTGGAATCCATTTTTTGAACAATACCTTAAACATCCAAACATTCCAAAACTTGTTTATCGACTTAAACAAATTGGAAAAGACGTTCAAATTTCATGTATTTGGGAAACGAATGTTCAAAACTTTAATATGCCTATATTAGTAGGAAATCCTGAAAATTTCCAATTGGTTCAGCCCGAAAATATTAAAAAAGAATTCTTAGTTAAGAATTGTACTGTAGCAGATTTTCAAGTTGCAACAGACCTTTTCTATGTCACGACAAAACTAGTGGATTAGTGCACAGAGGTTGATATTGCATCAAAATCCCTGTATCTTGCGACCATATTGTTGTTCCATAATTACTTGAACAATTCTTGTTAAGCTATTCAAAAAACTAAAACAGAAAACATGAAATGTAAATTTTCTACACTTCTAGTATGTATATTTTTTATAATTCTCACCCACCAAAGTTTTGCAAATTCAAATCATTTAGTCTCCGCAGATAGTTCGTTTACCGTGTTTGAAGGTGAAGTCAATGAGCAAACGGCACAATACGATCCTTTTTCAAATACCTTTTTTTCACAATACATTAATCTAGAGAATACATGTGGTACTCCATTTATTTTAAGTATTGATATTATAGAATTAGATATACCAGAAGAATGGAATATTGAATATTGTGCTATTAACACAGTAGGAGATGCAATTAATTGTAATGTAGGTCTAAGTCAGACATATTCAGAATATGATAACTTTATTGGTTATGATTTCTATGTTCAAGGTGCAAATATAACAGCCACAGATACTGCAAAAATGGTTATGCGTTTATTTGATTCCAACAAACCTGACATTGTAGATACCGTCACATTTTTATCCATTATTGAAGTCGGCGAACTACCTGATCCAGATACTGGATTTAATATTTCTAGTAATGAATCTTCTGAAACCTATACCATTTATAGTGCTCTAGATTATGTCAATATTTATAATAACATTGACATATGGAATGATAATGATAGCTATGTAGATTTAGGTTGGAAAGTGATTGAACAGTTCAATCCTCCTGCATGGGAATTTGATTTCTACGATTTTTATATTGGTAATCAAAATTATCAAAATCAAGATATTCCAACCGAAGGAACATTCCGACTTAATCCAAATGAATATCAATCAATAGGAATGTATACGGGTATTATTGATGTTAATGCGACCCCAGGAACTCGATCTGTTGAAATATTAATTTACGATTTAAATGATAGCTTAAATTATAATGAAACGTTGAGTTTCAATGCTAATGTCGAGTTAGGCGATTCGGGTACGGGATTTGAGGTTTTTAATACTTTTTCGGAAGCTACTGCACAACCATTTACGATCAACGAACCTGTTTTTTTTGGACACCAACCAGTTTCTATACAAAATAATGACCTTTTTTCTGAACTTCAACTCGGTTGGTCTATCAAAAACTACGATATACCTGAAAGTTGGGTATATGATGCTGAACTGTTGATGATGTCTTCAATTGAGTTTGATAACTACTCAGAAATTGACGGAAATTTATCTGGCGTTTTAAATATTGCAGGTGGCGATTATGCCAGTATAGAATATTATTTAAATCTCAATGAATATGACCCAATTAAAGACGAATCGACATTGGAAATGGTGATTTATGACATTAACGATAGTCTTGCTACAGCTCAAACTATTACTTTTCTATCTAAATTAGAAATTCCTGAAATTGGAACAGGTTTTCAGGTTTATGAAAACTCGACAGGTAGTATCAATTATCTGGAAGAAGGAAATAATGATCCGCTATTTTTATTCAATTCACCTTTGTATGTACATAATGATTCTGAAAATATTATTGAAATTGGTTGGAAAAAACTGAATGAAACCATCCCATCAGAATGGCAAACACAGTACGAATTTAATGCCTATCAAGACTATTTTATCAACGAAATTCCAGAAGAAGGAACATTTACCTTAAATCCTTACGATCAAGGTTATTTTGCGCTCAATTTCACAGAGGTTTATGCCAATAATCAAGCGGGTTCTGCTGAATTACAAATCTTGGTGTATGATCTTAATGATAGTACCAATCATAATGAAGTGTTGACATTTACCAATTCAATTTGTATATTTAATGACAATGCCAATCTCATTATTCCTCCTACACAAACTAGTCTTTGTGAGGGTGATATGATTACGTTAGAAACAGTAGATGGTTTACAAAATATATACTGGTCAACAGGTGAAACGACTCCATCAATTACGATAGAAGCAACGCCATATATTTTTATTTCAGCCGAGGATGAAAATGGCTGTCCTCAAAATCAAGAGTTGTTTTTAGATATTGCTTATCCGTACAATGAATCTATTTGTGTGGTAAGTGTTGATCCTATTAGTGGCAATAATGTAGTGATTTGGGATAAGACTCCAGATGCATCAACCGCTTTTTATAATATTTATAAAGAAACGGAGGTGGCAAATGAATATATTTTAGTTGGTACTCAAAGTTATGAAGAAATGAGCCAATTTGTTGACTTGGTTTCTGATCCGAATGTTGGTAGCAACCGATATAAAATCTCTACAATTAATGAATGTGGAGCAGAATCAAGTTTGAGTCCAGAACATAAAACCATGCACTTGACCATTAATGTTTCCAATAATGATAATATCAATTTAATTTGGGATAGATATGAAGGGTTTGATTATCCTACCTTTAATATTTTAAGGGGAACTAATCCTAGCAATATGCAATTGATCGCTCAACGTCCGAGCAATACGTTTACGTATACAGATATTGCTCCACCATCAGGTGATCTATTTTATCAAATTGAAATTGTATCGACTGCTGCTTGCGATCCTATGGCACATGCGTTAACAGGTTCTAAATCTAATATTGTAGATAACAAAACGGTTTCATCAAACAATATTGTTCAACACCATAATATTCAAGTATTTCCAAATCCGTTTAATACTGATATTTCCATCAAAGATATTCCTAATGATGTAACGCTGGTTGTTTTGAGAGATGTAGTTGGAAGAGTTTTACAAAAAGAAGCGGTTTTAGGAAAAACGCATATTCTACAAACTTCTGAACTATCCAATGGGGTTTACTATCTTGAATTAATTGGGGAGCAACGTTATTTAAGCAAAGTTGTTAAGTAACTGTTTTATTCAATTGATAAGTCCCGTTTAAACTGATGTTTTAGCGGGACTTTTGTTATTTTATCAATCCAGCATACAGCCAATCTGCCAGCGCCTGACGATTACTTTCCAATAAAAACCGTTTTTGGTCATTTTTATTTCGGATATTTCCCAACTCAATGTAGACACCTGTTCCTTTCGTTTCTCTCAACATATGTAAATCTCGTGCCGTAACCGTACCTGTGTATACTCGTTTGGGATTGTATTTTTTATATTTCGCTTTTAGAGTTTGTTGCATGTTATTAGCCAATGTTTTACCATTTGGACTATTCGGGTGATGATAAAAGAAAACGTCTGTATTTTGTCCTTTAGAACGGGAATCTATATGAATACATACATAAACTTGATCGGTCAATCCCTGTTTTTTGTGGACTTCATAACGTTCATTTATCGCATCTGATCGTTGAAACAACCGTCTTTTTTGTGACAAGGGGATTTTAAAATTACCCCAACAATATTCATCTTTATCGCCTTTCAAAATTTGTTGAGAACGTATGCCATCGTTCGGATCACGGGTAATCATATACGCTAATGCGCCGTGCGCAATCAAATTTCTACAAAGTCGTAGTGCTACATCATAAGCATACTCATCTTCATGGATTTCTTTTCCTCGTACTTTACCAATTGCACCAGGATCGGGACCACCGTGACCTCCGACAATATAAAAAACTTTTCCTTTAAGCGAATTATCAATTAGCGGAACATAGGCATGTTTTTTACCAAAAATGGGGAAATGTCGAGCTCCACTTTTACCTGATTCTATATTTTGGGTCGTTTCATTCGGTTGTTGAATAATTAGCGCTTCTTGATCTGAAATACGATCATTAAAACAATTCAATTCATGGTAAGGCACCCAAAGAATACGACTATCGACGATGGTAGACTTACGTAATTTATCTGCTTTTAACTGCTCATTATATGTTTTAATACGAACGGCCTGCGCCCAATTATCTGATCCAATGGTGGAGCGAATACTTTTGTTGTTATAGGTATAAATTAGAACTGGAATTTTATAGGTTTTATCGGCAACCAACTGACTATTCTGATTCAATTCGTTCAATTCATAAAATAAATCATAGTTACAACGATAATTGGCGAGGTCATATCGATCAAGAAAAGTGTAAATTATATCTCCTTTTTGTGCCGCAACAGTATGATAATACGGGTCTTGTGCTTGAATTAAATATACTTGTAGACAGGTGAAAACAAGTAAAAAAATAGGTTTCATAAAACGCTTTTTCATAGTTTTGTAACGATACACTTATTTACTAAACTTGGTTTAAAACATAAATATATCGCATCTTAGAACTCCAAAAGTACAGAAATAATTGTGGTTGCTTATAAGAAATGGAATTTGAAAAGCAATTAAAAACTAAAAAAATGAATTTATTTTTCTCTTCGAAACTTTCAATCGTATCGCCCGATCTGGCTTTAAGGTAATCATTGGAAGTAAATCAACAGGGGTTTGATCGGCTAGTTCAAAATCAAACCGTTGAATGAGGTGGAATAAAATCAGTTGCAATTCCATAATAGCGAAATTGTTTCCGATACACAATCTTGGTCCACCACCAAAAGGAAGAAAAGCATAAGGATGCCGATCTTTCTTATTTTCTCTTGAAAAACGATCTGGATTAAATTGTTCGGGCTGATCCCACAAATCCTTTGAATGATGCAAACCATATATGAATGGAATCATTAAATCGTTTTTTTGAACCTCAAATCCGTCGATTTCATCATCACTAATAGCCATTCGATCAATAATCCAAGCAGGTGGATACATCCGCATAGATTCGTTAATCACCTGAACTGCATACGGAATATTTCTAAAATCCTCATAATCTAATTCATCTTTTCCAACGACTGTATCAAACTCCTGCCGTAATTTTTGGACGACTTGTGGATGTTGTGCCAGTAGATAAAACATCCAAGTGATGACATTGGCGGTGGTTTCATGCCCTGCTACAAACAGAATCAAACTTTCGGCACGTAGCTGGGTGTCTGTCATGCCTTCGCCTGTATCCTCATAGCGTGTTTCTAGCAACATATCCAACAAATCATCTTTCCGTTGACCACTTTTTCGACGATTTTCAATCAATTCATCTAGGATAGTAGCGATATCATCTGAAATTTGTTGATGCTTTTTAATTTTACCCGTCAACTGATAAATAGGCTTCATAAAAGGCAAGCGAATCGTACGAATAAAAAATGCTTGAACGGCTTCAATAGAATGCGATAATTCATTCATTTTTTCATCGCTAATATCGGAACTAAACAAGGATGTTGCCACTATTTTAAAGGCGATTTCCATTCCTTGTTGATTCATATCAATTGGAATCCCATTCAAAGCACTATTTTCAAAACTGGCACATGCTTTTATGACTTCCTGCTGCATAATATCTACCAAACCCACCAACTTTTGGCGGTGAAAACCAGGTTGAATCAAGCGACGTTGACGCAACCAATAGTCTCCTTCTGTGGTCAATAATCCAAATCCAATATACGCAGCAAGTGCATCTGTTTGTATCGGTGACTTCGCATATTTTCGATTTCCTTTTTGTAAAATATGTTGGATGACATCTGGATTGATGGAAAAAATACCTCGTTTTACGCCACCTACATACACTACGAATGTGTCTCCAAATTCTTCAATATAATCATTAAAAGAAGGAATCGGGTTTTTAAGCATTTTAAAAACTCGATTCAATACTTTCCATCTTGGAACAATTGGTAATTTTCTCAATATATCTTAACGATTTACAATAATCTTTTCAAAATAAACGGGTTCTCCCTCTCGCTCTATACTAAACAAATACATACCATTTAAGATGATATTTGGGATAGAAATAATGGTATTATTACCAAAACGAAGTTGATTTTCTTGATATACTTTCTGTCCGAGTGCATTATACAATTGTATTGTTCCAGTAAAGGATTCTCCAACATAATCAATGTTTAAAATATCATTTGTTGGATTAGGAAAGATTTGAATATTAGCATCAGTAATTAAGTTGGTTGACGTCACCATATCTACCATAATAGCATCAATAATAATCTCACAATCATTCGCATCCGTGACTGTCACCCCATATAAACCTGCGGTTAAATTATCAATCATTGGTGTAGTTTCCCCGTTGCTCCACAAATAGGAATAAGGTAATGAACCACCTATTGCATCAATAGTGATACTGCCATTTCCATTACTATCTGTTTCGTTGAAAACATCAATATTTTGAACAAAAAGAGGTACTGGAAAATCAATATCGGTCGGCGTTATTGTCCACGTACAACCTAGAGAGTCAGTAACCATTAAGCTGGCTACCGTTTCTGCTGTAATCACAATTGAATCTCCAGTTTCACCGTTCCCCCACTCTAACATAAATGGTGGATTTGTTCCAGTAACTTCAGCATTCAACGTAATTTCATCATCAAAACAAAGCGGAATTCCATTATTAAAGGTGACATCAATTTCATCTTCCGTCACTTGTATGAGTTGTTGATCGGTACAGCCTTGAGCATCTGAAACGATAACGGAATAATAACCTGCTTCGGTCACTATAAGGGTTTCGTCTGTTGAAATCAAAGCACCAATCGGGTCAAACCATTGATAATTGGAAACACCTAAGGTAGAAACTGAACTTGTTGCATCTAAAACAACTTCTTCTTGTAAACAATTTAATCGTCCATCGCTGAGAATCATCGCATTAATAGAATCTTGAACCACCTCGAAGGTTGCTTCGTCGGTACAGCCTTCTGCGTTGGTAATGATTAAACTGTAAACACCAGATTGAGTTACCGCCTGAGCAGAATTCATGGAAAGAGGCATACCTGATGGATTAAGCCATTGATAATCTACAATTGCTGAATTTGAGGTAGAACTTGAAGCATTCAAAAGCACCAAGTCTTGATCGCAGTTTAAAGAACCATCGCTAGTTATAATCGCTGTTGGAAAATTTGCACCCGTAATATCCACCAAAACCGTATCCGTATCAGAACAGAAATTGTTCATATCTGTCACTTCTAAAACATACATTCCCGTATCAAAAATATCAAACATTAATGTATTTGAGTTGGGTAAGGTATCATTATTTAAAATCCATTGATATTCATATTGAGGTTGATTATTTGTTGCACTTGCATCTAAAGTAATCGGATAATCGGGTACTTCTCCACAATCTAATTCTATAAAAATATCTGTACCTGCATTCGCTGTCACTTCAGCTGAAACGTCGACTACTTCAATAGACTCCAAGGATGTACACCCATTGTTATTATCTGTTGTGATTAGCGTAAATGTCCCACTTTCAGTAATAACAAAATCAGCACCGACCGCATTTGCATCATTATTAAATGTCCATTCGTAAGTAACATTTTGGGTTTGTCCATTAACTAATATCGTTGCATTTGTATCTCTACAATTTAATTCATTGGAGACACTTAAATTCGTGATTGGTGCATCTGTATCTTCTTGCACCTCTATACATTCAACACTTGTACAACCATTATTTGAATCTGTTAGGATGACACAGTATGTATCTGGTTCGGTAACAGTGATCGTTTCGGAATTTGAAATAATTGCACCCCCAGCATCTTCCCATTGGACTACATAATTATCAATGCTAATATTACTAACAGTGCAAGTAGATTCGGTCTCCACACAAGTAATCAATGTTGAATTGACCTCAAAGGTTGGTTCGGCTATATCTTCCAATACTTCAATCTCTGCTTCAGTTGAACAACCTGTTTCTGTATTGGTAATGACTAAAGTATACACACCACTAGCTTCTACTTCAAGATTGGTAGGCATATCAAAAACAGCGTCGTTAAATGTCCATTCACGAACGAAATTTGATCCTTCTGAACCATCAAAATTTATCGTAACCGTTGGATTAATACACGTAATCAAATCAGCGACAGACAAGCTAATTTCTGGAACGGATTCGTCTAATAACACCTCAACCATTTTGGTTGCCGTACAACCATTTTCTGAATCTGTAATCGTAACGTTATATATCCCCACACCTGAAACAACAAAATCATCAGGCATGTCAAATGGTTCATCTTCGTATGTCCATTCATAAGAAATTTCTCCTTGACCACTTACATTTGTCAAAATAATAGCGGTTGTATCAATACAATCAATAACGTTGGAAACATCCAAACTAATCGTAGGTGGAGTTGTATTTTCAATGATTTCGATGCAGCTCGTTGACATACAACCATTTATATTGTTTGTTACTGTTGCACAAACTTGCATTGGTGATTCGACTTCTACAGTTTCCAAAACCGAAATACCCTGCCCAGCTTCATTTGTCCAAATCACAATAAAATCATCAGTATTGGATACTGTTGCGGTAGCCGTTCCAAAAGGATTAGCACAAGTAATCATAGTAGCCGATAAGTCAAATTGAGGTTCCTCAAAATCCTCAATTAATTCAGCTTGGGCGGTTGCTGTACATCCACTTGCATCTGTTACCGTGACCAATCCCATGCTATTTCCTAAACTTGCAGGCGATACATCGGTACTTCCATCTGCCCACAAATAGGTGTACGGTGGAACGCCGCCTGTTGCCACTACTTCGTAAGCTGGTGGAGTATTGGAACAATTAATAAATTGATTTTCATATTCGATTGTGGCTTCCAAAATGGATGGTTCTACAACTGTAATCGAATCTATAACAGAACAACCTCCATTATCTGAAACCGTAACGATATACGTTTCTGTGTTTACATTAAATAAAGTATCACTGTTAGAACCATCAGACCAGGAGAAAGTATAAGGCGGGTTTCCTGTAATGATATTTACTGTAAGATTTGTTTCAGTTGACGGATCACACGCCACATCTTGTATTTGAATCAGCTCTATCTCTAAATTACTTGAATTAGAGACCATCACTGTATCAATAGCAGTACAATTATCACCATCGGTAGCTGTCAGAATATATGTTCCTGCACTACTTACCATAGGCATAAGCGTATTTCCACCACCTACAATCATTCCATCCGACGTTGACCATTGAATAGTAGCATTCGTTGAAGAAACCGAACCAGCTAAATTTAGCATTCCACCATCACAGTTTAATGCAATATCTTGACCTGCATCAACAGAAATAGGTGAACACAAGGAGGTAATTATTTGATTATATTGAGCTAAATTTCCACAATCATCCGTTGCTATCCAAGTGTATAACATGGACTCTGTACAATCAATATTCACCATTTCACTTTGGGCTTGCACCTCTACCATTCCATTACAATCGCCATTAAAGTTTCCAGTTGCCATTAAAAAAGTAGGAGTTGGAAAACCTTCTCCACATTCAATTTCTATGTTTGCGTTTGGTACATTCATAAATGTAGGTGGATCAACATTAGAAACCGTAATTCGTTGAGTATAATCAAATGGATTGCCGCAGTTATCTGTTCCTGACCAATTTCTAACAATAATTCCGTCACCGCAATCGGATAATTGATTATCTTCAATACCTGTTAAAAATCCAGTATTTTGACAAGTACCACTAGCATTATTAGAATATTCTACATCATTCATCGGTGGAATATCCTCACTACATGCAATGGTAAGATCAGCAGGTGGATTGACAAAAGCAGGAACTTCCATTGGTGCAACTGAAATGGTTTGAGTATGTTCCAATGGATTACCACAATTATCTGTTCCCGACCAAATATACTGAATACTCCCACCCGTACATGGATTTGTTTGATCTATTTCAACTGGTGCAATTGTACCTGAATTTGGATTGTTTGGATCATTATTATCATATACTAGATTTTGTGGTGGTGGAACGGGATCATTGCATTGTAGGCTAAGATTTTGTGGTGGGTTGATAAAGGTAGCAGGTGGAGTTGTTGAACACGAAGAAGCTTCAACTAATAAATACTCTTTAAAAATCGAACAACCTTCAAAATAGCTAACTGTAACACTATATATAGTTGAGTCCATTTCGGGTAAAGCATTGATAGTAGATGTTGTTTCTCCAGTACTCCAAAGATAGCTATAATAATTATCATCCGTTTCTAAAGTTACATATTCACCAGATACATAGTTAACCTCTTCAAAGGAATCATTTTCTCCAATTTCAAAACTTTTACTTTTTATCAGTAAAGCAGTTCCAAATAAAGCATCAGCAGCATCTCCAATAGCCATTTTAATATGATAGGTTTGATTAGGGATAACATCTGCTGTAATTGTAATTGGTATCGAAAAACCATCGAACGCCAACTCTTCTATACAACAAGGTATGGAGTTTAATTCATCCGGCGAACAAGCCCCTGTACTCTGCTGTCCCTGTTCAGTGTGATTTGATATGTAGTATTCAGAATATTCTCCGTAATAATGTAAATTAATTAATGAAATATCGTCCTGCGTATTTGGAAATTTGGCTATGTTAATAGCATTGTTTGAAAATGTACCATTAATTTGAGGTCCACTCAGAAATATCCCAAATAAATCATTAAAAGTTGATGGAGTATATTCACAAAATTCATCAGAGGCAATAATAATATCTAAAGTTAACTTATCCGTTGTGGGTACAAAGTCAAATTCAATTAGTGATACATCTCTAACATTTGGAAAGTTAAATAAATTCAAATCATCATCAATCAAAGGTTCGTCTGAAGGTACAATTCCTCCTTGTGATGAATCAGTATTCGCTCCTTGCATTTGCTCTAACGGAGCATTACACAATACAATTCCATTCTCAAATCCAATATTAGTACTTCCGCTACTAAATGTTCCAATAACACCACCATTAGTAGTTATATTGCTCACATTTGCAGATAAACTTGACATTAGATTTTCTCTTACTAAACATTCAACATCATTACTTTCTTCTAGTATTAACATACCTGAATTTGTTATAAAGTCATCAGCGCTTTGAAAGCAATCAGGATTTACCTCTTCTGTAAGATCATAAATTACATCTATTTCCGTTTCAGAAATACATCCAGTTTGTACATC
>JAHDFQ010000280.1 GCA_020628085.1 Saprospiraceae bacterium | reverse complement strand
TAGATATGTTAATAATATCATAATGGATCATAAATATGGGTTCATTGATTTTGTAAATATCTATTTTACTAACCAACAAGAAAATATAAAGCTATTTAATTTAAACAAACTAAAAGACCAACTATGAATCCTAAGAAAGTGATCCTTCCTTTACTGCTACTAATTTTGGTTGCAGGTGCATTTTTTTATTATAATCAATCTTCTGCTGCTGTAGAAAACACGACTATTGCGACGAAAGTCAAAAAGGGTGATTTTTTAGTCCGTGTGAGTGCAACGGGTGAATTGAAGGCCAAACGTTCTGAAAAAATAGTAGGGCCGCAGTCCATGCGAGCTGCTGGAATCTGGCAAACGTCTATCACAGATTTAGTGGAAGAAGGAACGGTAGTTGGAGCGGGTGAATATGTGGCTACATTAGACAGAACGGAGTTGGAAACCAAGATGAAAGATGGCTTTGCTGAAATGGAAAAGCTAGATACTCAGCTCGAACAAGCTAAAATTGATACCGCTATTGATATGCGAGGTGTGCGAGATCAACTCATTAATCTCAAATTTTCCATGAAAGAGAAAGAACTGCAAGTGGAACAAAGCAAATATGAACCACAAATGGTCATTCAACAAGCGGAAATTGACTTGCAGCGAACTGGACGAGACTACGATCAACTATTGAGTACTTATAAGCTCAAACAGGATCAGGCTATGGCAAAAATTTCTGAAATTAACGCTCAAATTAAGCAACAAACCAATAAAATAGACTTACTCAAAAATTTGAATGAAGCTTTTATTATCAAAGCACCTAAAGATGGAATGGTCATCTATGATCGAAATTGGAATGGTGAGAAAAAAGGACCAGGTTCACAGATCAATAGTTGGAATCCTACAGTGGCGGAGCTACCCGATTTGTCAGATATGATTTCTAAAACTTATGTCAACGAGGTTGATATTAGTCGGGTCAAAGTTGGTCAAGATGTAACGATTAATGTGGATGCTTTTCCAGATAATGAATATACAGGACAAGTGATACAAGTTGCCAACATTGGTGAGCAATTACGGGGTTTTGATTCTAAAGTTTTTGAAGTTTCGGTACAAATAAACGAGCAAGACACTATTCTACGTCCAGCTATGACAACTGGAATTGAAATATTGACGGATACTTATAAAGATGTCTTGTCTATTCCACTTGAATCTCTACATTCAGATACGCTTGCCTTCGTTTACAAACAAACACCTAGTGCGATCATCAAACAAGAAGTATTGACTGGTTTGAGTAATGATAACGCTATTATTATTGAACACGGATTAGAAGCTTCGGACAAAGTGTTATTGTCCATACCAGAAAATGACGATGATCTAAAAATGAGCTATATTGATAAAGCCATTAAAGATGAGATCAAACGAAAACAACTAGAAGAGAAAGCCAAGCGACAAGCACAGATGTTAGAAAAACAAAACCAAGTAGATAAGGAACAAATCCCTTCAAGCGGAGGTGGTGGAATGTAAATTTTAATATGACCAACATTCAATTTTAACATCAAACCATCTAATATGCAGCAAGTATTATTCAATTTTTTTCTAGCATTAGAAGCTGTTTTTGCAAATAAACTTCGTGCCGTGTTGACCGCTCTGGGTATTGTTTTTGGAGTAGCTGCCGTCATTGCTATGCTCGCCATTGGACGAGGAGCCCAAGAGGCCATTATGGAACAAATGAAACTCATTGGTACGAACAACATTATCATTACTTCAAAAACAGATAATAATAATGAAAACTCTTCTCAGCTCGTCAATCAAAAAAAGAAGCGTCCCTACTCTCCTGGTTTAAATTTGGCAGATTTAGAAGCCATCCAACTCCTTTTACCTACATTATCGGAAGTAAGCCCAGAAATCATTCAAAATACGACTATTATACAATCGGGAAAACTAGAACGCGCTAAATGTATTGGCGTAACCAATGCTTTTTTTGAATTGAATAATATTCAATTAGGTGATGGTCATTTTTTTCATGATAAGCATTTTGATACAGGCAAAACGGTTTGTATTATTGGTAAAAATATACATACTAAGTTTTTTAGTGAAGAAAGTCCCGTTGGTAAAAAAATTAAGTGTGGCAACACATGGATGACCATTATCGGAGTACTAGAAAAACGAATTGCTACTAAAGAAAGTCTCGAAAATTTGGGCATTCGAGATTATAATGCTGACATTTATATTCCGATTACAACAAGTTTGTTACGTTTTAAAAACAGAGCCTATATTAGTAAAAAAGACTTAGACCGTGGAGATGATGACGATAATAACAATAATGCTTCGACTGAAAATTATCATCAACTAGATCGCTTAGTCCTACAGATTGATAAACCCGAAAACTTATCCGCTTCCGCTGGAATCATATCTAGAGTACTCAATAGACGCCATCTGGGTGTGGAAGATTTTGAAATTGAAATTCCTGAAAAACAAATTGAAGCCCAGCAAAAAACACAGGATACGTTTAACCTTGTTTTAGCAGTCATTGCGGGTATTTCCCTGCTCGTTGGTGGAATTGGTATTATGAATATTATGCTCGCTTCTGTTTTAGAACGCATCAAAGAAATTGGTGTTCGTCGCTCACTTGGTGCGAAAAGAATGGACATTACGTTACAGTTTCTTTTTGAGGCTATCTTTATCAGTTTAATTGGTGGAATATTAGGTGTTATTCTTGGAGTTGGAGCTGCGGAAGCTATTGCCTCTACGGCAGATATTCCGACGGTGGTTTCTACTTGGTCGATCGTTTTATCCTTTGGTGTTGCCGCTTCGATTGGTTTATTTTTTGGATTAGTTCCTGCGCAGCAAGCTGCTCAGTTGGATCCGATTAAGGCATTGAGAACGGATTAGGGAGAGCGCTG